>JAEUKG010000064.1 GCA_016794325.1 Myxococcales bacterium
AGCTCGCCGTAGGAGACGAGCCCCTCGCCGCCGTCGCCCGCCGACCGGCCGTCGCTCACCACGACGAGGACGTCGCCCAGCCGCGCCTCGTAGCCGTCGAGGAGCGGCGCGCGCGTCACCCGCGCGCCGCGCACGAAGGTCCCGTTGGTCGACCCGAGGTCCTCCACGAAGACGCCGCCGCCCTCGCGGAAGAAGCGCGCGTGCTGCCGAGACAGGCTCGGATCGTCGACGACGACGGTCGCCGGCTCGGCGCGCCCCACGACGACCTCACCCGCCTCGGGCAGCTCCACGACCTGCTTGCCGGTCGGGCCGTAGACCGCGAGGGTCGCGCCGGGGGGCGCGCGCTCGCCGCCCCGCTTCCGCGTGGGATCGCCGCTCACCGAGCCATTGCATCAGACCCGCGCCCCCGCCGCAACGTGAGCCCTCGGGGCCGCGGCGTTGGACTACCATCGAGCCATGGCGGAAGACACCCGCGCCCTCGGCGAGCCCTCGGTGGAGCTGATCCGGCCGCGGCTCACGTTCCGCGACTCCGCGGGCGAGCGCTCCGTCGAGATCGCGGAGCGGTGCACGCTCGGCGCCGCCGACGGGGTCGCCGTGCGCGTGCGCGACCCCGCGGTGTCGCGCCTCCACGCCGAGCTCGAGCCGCGCGCCGACGGCCTGTGGGTCCACGATCTCGGGAGCAAGAACGGCACCTTCGTCGACGGCGTGCGCGTCGAGCGGGCGAGGGCGGGGGAGGGCGGTCGGCTCGTCGTGGGCGGGACCACGATGATTGTATCCTACACTGAGATCCGGGAGGTGTTGCCTCCCGCGTCCGCGATCGAGGGCTTCACGGTGGTGAGCCCGGCGATGCGCCGGTTCTCGGCGCGGCTCCTCGAGCTCGCCCGCACCAACGTGACCGTGCTCGTGCTCGGGGAGACCGGCGCCGGCAAGGACGTCGCCGCGCGCGCGCTCCACGATCGCTCGCCGCGCGCCGCGCACCCGCGGGTCGTCGTCGACGGGGCGCTGCCCGACGCGCTCGTGATGGCCGAGCTCGCCGGCGACGCCGAGCGCGAGAGCGCGATCGAGCGCGCGTCGGGCGGCACCCTCGTCGTCGACGAGGTCGCCGATCTCGGCTTGCCGGCCCAGGCGGCGCTCCTCCGCCTCCTCGACTCCCGCACGCCGGCCCGCCTCGCGGGCAAGGGCGCGCCCCCGATCGACGTGCGCTTCGTCGCGACGACGAGCCGAGATCTCGTGGCCCTCGCCGCCGCCGGATCGTTCCGCGAGGACCTCTACTTCCGCCTCGCGGCCGCGCCGCTCCGCGTCCCGCCGCTCCGCGATCGCCGCGAAGATCTCGCGCCGCTCGTGAGCGAGCTCGCGCCGGTGCTGCCGCCGTCGGTCTCGCGCGCCGACCTCCTCGCGAAGCTCGAGCGCCGCGCCTTCCCAGGCAACGTGCGCGAGCTCGCGCAGCTGCTCGACCGGCTCACGGCGACGGGAGCGGTCGAGAGCCGCGCGGCCGCGGCCGCTCCCGCGGGCGCGGGGCCGGTGGTCGATCTCGATCGGCCGCTCAAGGAGCAGCGCGAGGCGTGGCTCACTCGCCTGGAGGTCGAGTACCTCCGCGGGCTCCTCGCCCGCCACGGCGGCAACGTCACCCGCGTCGCCGAGGCCGCGGGGATCGACCGCACCTACGTGCACCGCCTCGTGAAGAAGCACGGACTCTGACTCGGGTTTCGCCCTCTTCGAGGTGAGCGAGCGTCGCGACCCGACCGGCCCGAGATAGGCCCGCGACCCTTCTGATCTCCTGCTCGTGCTCGTGCTCGTGCTCGTGCTCGAGGTGGATCGAAAGCGAGCAGCAGGAGGCTTGCGCGGCGCCTCGGACAGCCGCGGACGAGTACGAGCACGAGCCCGTCGACGTCTACCGAGCACCCGCGAAGGCCGCGCCTCTGATCTGAGCACGCGGCGAGAGGGAGGGACCTCGATCAGGGAGCGCGATTCTCGAACCCAGTGCCGTCCGGCCGAAGTCTCGCCGGAGAAGTCGAGCATCAGGCGAGCTCCGTTGACGTTGACGTTTTCGTGAGCGTTGACACTCAGCGCTCAGCGTCAACGACAACGCCCACGACAACGTCAACGACGTCGTGCTTCGTCTGGCTAGGCGGCGCGGGTGGTGCGGAGCTGCCTCTGATCTGAGGGCTCGCGCCGAGCGAGACGGAGGGAAAGGTGAGGGGAGGGAGGACACTCGGGCGCGCTGGGCTCGCGCGCGCGTTCGATTCGATCCAAGCTTCGAGAGGCTCGGTCGTTCTGACGGTCCTGGAGGATCTCGATGAAGAAGCTCGTGCTCGCGTTGCTCGCGTGTGGGTGTGCGTTCGGCTTCGCGCAGACGGCGCAGGCCGAGGAGGTGCACACCATGAAGGAGGTCGTCGTCCGCGGGCGCGTCGACCGGCCCCACGTCGTCATCGAGATCGCGAGGCCTACCGCGGCGCGCTCCGCGGGCGCCGCCCACGACGACATGAAGGCGCGCCTCGTCGCCCGGACCGCGCCTCAGCCGCCGCGACCCTGAGGCGCGGCGCGCCCATCCCCCACGTCGAGCGGGCGGTGGGCGCCGGTTCGTGTGTCACCGTGGGCCACGGCCCCGACGCAAGTCCGCGACGCGCAACGACCTTCGATGGCACGGCGGATGCTCAGTGTCGTCCCGGAGGTGAGGGCGATGCGGAAGACGTGGGCGCTCGGAGCGGGCCTTGGGCTCGTCGGGATGGTGGCGGCGTGCGGCGCGGCGACGAGCTCGGGCGAGAGCGTCCCGACGTGCGAGGCGCCGCTGACCTTCGAGCTCCGCGTGGAGAGCGGCAGCTACTGCGCCGGCGGGCAGAAGGCCTGCGACGCCGAGTGGCTCACCATCCTCGGGCCCGACGGGCAGCCGTTCGCGCGCGACAACACCTGCAACACGAGCTGCGGCGACTGCGCGCCCGTCCGGTGCCCCGGCAGCTGCATCCAGCCCGTGCCCATCGCCGACAAGGTGACCCGAGCCTGGGACGGCCGCCTCTTCGCCCAGAGCACCTGCAACGGGTCCGCGGGAACCCTCAGCTGCGGCGCGGCCAAGTGCGCGCCGAAGGGGCGCTACACCGCCCGCATGTGCGCCTCTCCGTCGGCGACGGTCGGGGACGCGGGAGCGGACGCCGCCTCGGGGCCGTCCACGCAGTGCACGATCGCGCAGGGAGCGCAGCCGAAGTGCGTCGACGTCCAGTTCGACTGGCCCAGCACCACCCCCGTGGTCGGCACACTCCGCTAAGACGTGTCCCTCCTTCCCGTGCCCATGCCCGTGCCCGTGCCCGTGCCCGTGCCCGTGCCCGATCGGGTCCGAACGGCTTGGTGGATCGGATACGCCATGGAGGATCCACCCTACAAGCGACAGAATCAAAGGATTCCATGCAGTTAGCCTGATGTAGGTGCTGGTGTGTGCATTGCATACCTCGTCACCATCATGCGCAAGCTTCTCCTCCTCGCCACCGCCGTCGCCTTCGGAGCCGTCGCCTGCAGCCAGGAGGTCGCCGATGACGAGGAGAGCGATCAGGACGTCGTCTCGATCGACGTGTCGAAGGCGAAGGTCGTCGAGGCCGGTCGCTTCGTGAAGGCGGGCCACGCCGAGCGCACGCTCGAGGCGAGCTCGGTCACGAGCCTGCGCATGAACGGCTTCGGCAAGACGCGCATCCAGGTCACGGCGAAGTCGGCCGACGGCTCCTTCGCGCCGGTGATCGCCATCGAGGGGCCCGTCCCCGGCCGGGCCAAGGTGGTGGCGTCCAAGGTCGGCCGCAAGGCGAGCGGCGCGAGCCTCGACGTCGTGCTCGAGGAGCGCGGCGCCTACCGTATCCTCGTCGGCACATCGAGCTCGTTCAAGGGCAAGGCCGGCGCCGCCGGCGGCGTCGTCGTCGACGCCAAGTGCCTCGCCAACTGCGACCTCCCCGAGATCCCGCTCGCCGACGTCGTCGCCGACCTCAAGGCCAAGGTCGGCCCCGAGGCGCTCGAGCGCGCGCTCGCCGCCCACCTCGCCCCGAGCGTGCAGGACCCCGAGCTCCGCGCGCGGATCTCCGCCGGCGTCCACCAGGCGGTCTCGGGCGGCGGCGACGTCTCGGCGCTCCCCGTCGTCCCGATGTCGGCGCTCGGCGCCGCGCAGGTGATCTTCGATCGCGCCCCGTCGCAGGGCGCGCGGCCCGCCGAGGGGCCGAGCGTGGTGTCGCTCGACGACGTCAAGAAGGGCTGCGCCGTCACGCGCGAGAAGCTCGCGCCGGTGAACCCCTCGCTGCCGGGCCTCGAGACCGGGGAGCCCGCGGACTACAGCTACGACGACTGCTCGCTCGCCCGCCTCGAGGGCCTCGCCCGCGTCCTCAACGCGGTCTCGCTCGGCAACGGCGGCGCCCTCGTCGACGGCGCGGCGCGCTACGAGAGCGTGGACGCGGTGGTGCGGATGCTCATCGAGAGCGGCCACCACGTCGTCGTCGACAACTCGCGCTACTACGCCGACTTCCTCGGCCTGAGCTACGAGGGCAAGACCGTCATGGCGCCGGTCTGGGTCGACACCGGCATCGCGATCCCGGGCGGCGGCACCCTCCGCGTCCCGGCGCCGCACGCGCACCACAACGTCTTCGTCGACGGCCCCGTCTTCCGCGGCCAGCTCAAGTTCTACCTCGGCGCCTTCGGCGGCGGGACCGCCTTCCGCGCGCAGTCGAACCTCACCCGCCACTGGTCCGGCGGCCGTGCACAATACACGTACGACAGCGCCACCGACGCCGGCAAGGTCGTGAAGGTCCTCTCGCTCGCCGGCGATCTCCGCAAGAAGTGGCAGGCCGAGGGGCGCTCGCTCCCGAACGACGGCTACGGCACCCTCGGCGTGTGCACCGACTCCACCGCCGTGCTCGAGCAGGCGATGGAGGACAAGGTCACGCTCTTCCCGCTCGCGCACCCCAAGGTCACGACGCCCCGCGACGACCTCGACCGCGTGCTCCAGAAGATCCCGTCCGACCTCGCCGGCTTCGAGCCCGGCGACGCGACCCGCCGCATCCGCACGAGCCTCCCGTTCGACAGCCTCGAGGAGGTCCCGTTCCCGGCCGTCCGCGCGAGCCTCGGCCGGCTCTGAGCGCGCGCGCTCGACCCGGCCTCGGCGTGGGTTGAACCCCCCCGGCGCCCGCCGCATACTGGCTCGATGCGCCGGTCCCTCGTCGTCGCCCTCGTCGTCGCCGTCGTCGCGGGCTGCACCCCGTCCGAGAAGCCGAAGGAGCAGGCCGGGGCCGGGGCCGCGGCCGCGTCGTCGAGCTGGGTGAAGATCGCGCCGAGCGGAGGCCCGCTCGCGGCGCAGCTCAAGTCGAAGATCGCGGGGGCGCCGCCGGGCACCAAGCCGGTCGTCTACGTGGGCGCGACGTGGTGCGGCCCCTGCGTCTCGATCAAGAAGACGAAGTCCGATCCGCTCATGGTCGACGCCTTCCGCGGCGCGTTCGTGATCGAGCTCGACCTCGACGAGTGGAAGGACGCCGACCTCACGCCCCTCGGCTACAAGACGGGGGCGATCCCGGTGTTCTTCGCCGTCGACGGCGAGGGCAAGGCGCTCGGCCCGAAGATCGACGGCGGCGCCTGGGGCGACAACGTGCCCGCCAACATGGCGCCCCCGCTCAAGAAGTTCGTCGCCTCGCTCCCGTGAGTCGCCGCCTCACTTCGGCAGGCCGCCGCCCGGGGGCACGGTGGTCACGCAGCCGAAGACGATGTCGATCTTGCCGCCGGTCACGTCGCCCTGCAAGGTCGCGCAGATGTCGGGGCACATGACGATCTGGGTCGGGGTCGCGACGTTGTCGTAGTGCCAGCCGCCCTTGTTGCTGCAGTCGGCCGAATACGGCAGCGTCTGCAGCGCGCCGCCGGCGGGGGTGTAGTCGACGTTCACCGCGTTCACGTCGAGCGTCTGTCCGCCGGGGGGCGCGGGCAGCCCGTACTCGCAGCCGAGCTGCGCCGCCTTGATCTTGCCGATCGCGGCGCGGAGATCCGCCGAGGTCGTCGCCGCGCTCGTCGTGTTCACCTGGATGTGCGGCGCGGTGCCGCCGCCGGTCGCGATCTGATCGAGGTTCGCGGCGTCGGGCCCGACGCCGATGACGTACGTCTTGATGTCGGCGGCGACGGTGGCCGCGGCGGCGGCGACGTTCGCGGGGGTCGAGGAGCAGTCGTTGGGATCGCCGTCGGTGACGAGGACGATCGCCACCTTCTCGCCCGGAGGCAAGGTCGCGGCGACCGACTGCGCGTACTCGATGGCGCCGGTCTCGGCCACGAGCGTGGGCGTGCCGCTCCCGGGAGAGTTGGCGGCGAGCGCGGGCGCGAACGCCCCGCTCGGGAGCGCCGTCATCGCCACCGCCGGCGTCGAATACGACGCCGAGCTGCACTCGTTCTTCGTCTGCGGAAAGAACGCGAGCGAGGCGTTCACGCCGGTGGACGCGGGGTCGGCGAAGAAGTCGTTCAGCGCCGCGACCGCCGGGGTCCAGCGCAAGGACATCTGTGCGCCGCCCATGCTCCCGGACTTGTCGACCATGAAGACGAGCGAGATGGGCGGCGCGACGGCGCCCGCCGACGCGCTCGCGCACGCCGACCCGGGCGTCACGCTGCCGGGCGTCCCGCTGCTCGAGCCGCCGCTCGCGCCGCTGCTCGAGCCGAACGGGTTGCCGTTGCCAGAGTGAGCGGTGTCGCCGCTGGACCCGCCGCTCCCGTCGCCGAACTGGCTCTCGTCGCTCGAGCCGCAACCCACGGCCGCGACGAGCGCCAACGTGGACACTGCACCGACCACCCGAACGTTGCGTTGTGCGTTCATGCAGAGAGGGAGGTGCCGCCCCGCGCGTTGCATCAGGCACGGAAACGTTCACCCGCGTCGGATTGGTGAGCGCGCCCCGTACGCGCACCGACACCGACCCGCGTGTGGGCGCCGCGCGGCCCAGGCCCGGTCCGGCCTCAGAGCTTCGACTCGGGGCACAGGGCGAGCTTCGTCGGCTCGCACCGCGCGCTGCCGCGGGCGAAGTCGACCCAGCAGCGGCGGAACGGGGCGCTCGGCTTCGCGAGGAGGAAGCTCGCCTGGAGCTCGTCCGCGGTGGGCCCGACGGCGTCGCCGCACGCCCGCTGGCCGGCGCCGAGCGTGACGACCGCCTCGCCGTCGGCGAGCTCGCGCGGCGGCAGGAGGAGCATCGCGCCGGTGACCGCGCGGGTCGTCGCGTCGCCGCGCGTTCGCCGCGCGAGCTCGGCGCCCGAGATCTCCTCGCCCTTGCCGTCGCGCCCGTAGCGCACGTGCACGCTGCCCTCCTTGGTCTGGCACGTCGCCTCGAACATCGTCGTCCCCGTGGAGAGCGCGATGACGCGCCCGCGGGCGCCGCTGCGAGCGTCGACGGTCGGCCACGCGACCTCGCCGAGCGGCCGCTCCATCGCCACGAAGGGCTCGGCCGCGCCCGCCCACCGGCACATGCCGAGGAGGTCGGTCGGCTCCTTCTGCGCGCACGCGATGGAGCCGTAGGTCCCGAGGGCGCAGCGGGCGTCGGTCGTCGTCGCCCCGCGCTTCTTCACGCAGAGCTCGATCGCGTCGTGTTGGGTGGTGGTGACGAGGCACGAGTCGTCGAGCTCACGCCCGACGAGCAGCACGCGCGCGCCGATCGCGGCGCGATCGAACCGGTCCTTCTCGCCGAGCACGAGGTCGAGGCCTCGTACGGGCCCGCTGGGTCCGCGCGCGACGAGGTCGTGGAAGGCGTCGAGCGGCTCGTCGCTCTCGCACTCGAGCTCCAGGATCTCGGGGTGCCGACCGTCGGCGAAGAAGGGGCGCGCCGCCGCCTTCGTCCAGATGCTCCGGTGCGAGGGCGCGAGCTCGTCGCACGCCGCGAGCTCCGAGGTGCGAGTCGAGGTGGCCGCGAGCTTGGGCCTCTTGCCCCGCGTCAGCTTCACCGCCGCGACCACCGCGACCACGATCAGCCCGAAGACCACGATCGGCGCGACGAGCCCGGGCCTCCGTGCCATCGCTCCACCCTACCCCCACGGAACGGTCGACGCGACGCCTACATTCCCCTACCGCGCAAAACTTGCTACTTCTTCGTTCGCGCGTAGAACCCATAGTAACCGGGTCCCCGACGAACGCCCCTGAGGTCATCCCATGAGCCGAACCGACGAAGAGTCCATCGCCCGCATCGAAGACGAGCTGTCCCCCGACGGCGCCGCTCGGCGCAAGCTCGTGGCCGGCGCCGCCGCGATGGCCGCGGCCGGGGCCCTGCTCCCCGCGCGCGACGCGCACGCGATCCAGGACAAGGACATGAGCGCGGCCCCGCCGGCCGGCTTCACGCCGTTCAGCGCCCCCGGCCGCATCGTCAAGGTCTCGAAGGCCGACTGCATGGCCGAGAACCAGCTCTATCCCAAGCCGGATGCGGCGAAGGCGATGCTCGAGAAGGCGATGACCGAGCTCACCGGCAAGGCCGACCTCACCCAGGCGGTCATGCAGTTCGTCCACAAGGACGACGTCGTGTGCGTGAAGGTCAACGGCATCGCCCGCGAGAACATGGGCACCAACAAGGAGCTCGTGCTGCCGTTCATCGAGGCGATGATCGCCGGCGGCGTGAAGCCCGAGAACATCACCGTCCTCGAGCAGTACATCGGGTTCCTCCACGGCACGCGCATCAACGCCCAGAACGTCCCGAAGGGCGTGAAGACGGTCGTGCACCAGAACGCGAAGGACAACAACGCGATGGCGCCGATGCAGGAGCGCATGATCCCGGGCACCGGGGTCCGCACCCGCTTCGTCAAGCCGCTCGTCGACGCGACGGCCTGCATCAACTTCGGCCTCATCAAGGATCACTCGATCTGCGGCTACACCGGCGTCCTCAAGAACATGACGCACGGCTGCACCGTGAACCCGCACGACTTCCACACCCACAACGCGAGCCCGCAGATCGCGCTCCTCTACGCCCAGGACGTGGTGAAGTCGCGCGTGCGCCTCAACATCGCCGACGGCTTCAAGGTCATGGCCCAGGGCGGCCCGCTGTGGAAGAGCCCGCAGCACGTGAAGGTGCACGGCGCCATCTACGTGTCGACCGACCCCGTCGCCCTCGACGCCATCGGCTGGGACATCGTCGAGAAGTACCGCAAGGACCTCGGCCTCCGCTCGCTCGCCGAAGACAAGCGCGAGCCGAAGTACATCAAGGCCGCCGCCGACCTCGGGCTCGGGATCTTCGACCGCGCTCAGATCAAGATGAAGGAAGTCACGATCTGATCGGGGCGAGCGGTCGGGTCACCGGCCGCTGAAGCGCGCCTCGCGGCGCTCCACGAACGACATCAGGCCCTCGCGAGCGTCGTCGGTCGCGAAGAGCGGGGTGGCGGTGCCCATGAGCGCCGCCACCGCCGCGTCGCGCCCGGAGTCCCGCGCGAGGCGCGCGCTCTTCAAGGTCGCGCGCACCGCGAGCGGCGCCCGCGAGGCGACGCGCTCGGCGAGCGCGAGGGCGGCCTCGAGCTGCTTCC
>JAEUKG010000070.1 GCA_016794325.1 Myxococcales bacterium
GTCGATCTCCCGCCGGACGCCGAGCGCACGGTCTCCGACACCGCCGAGACCCACCCTCGCCTTCCGCTGACCGAAGCGGACGCCGAGGCGGTCCTGTCGCTGGTCGACCGCATGGACATGCATCCCGATCGCACCGAGGAGATCGCGATCGAGAACGTCCTCGAAGAGATCTTCATCGAGCCGTCGAGCCCGCCGCCCTCCACCGCGGCTCCGCCGTCGCAGCCGCGGACCTTCACCGCGCCCGCGCACGCCACGGCGCCCGCCGCCGACGTGCCGCCCGCGCCGCACACGGCGCCGATGCTCCAGCCCGAGCCCCGTCCCGAGCCGCGCTTCTTCGAGATCCCCGCCCCACCGCCGACGGTTCGCGTGGAGCAGCCGCCGCCGACGCTCCGCGCCGAGGAGCTGCCGATCTCGGTGTCGACGCCCACGCCGCCGCCGATGGTCCTGCCGCTGGTCGCGCCGCGCAATCGCCACCCCGAGCTCGTCGAGGTCGCGCCGCCGGTCGCCGTCACGCTGCCCCGCCCCGAAGGCCTCCCCATCCTCCCGCGCACGAGCGCCCGGACGAGCCGCGCGCCGCTCGTCGTCGCCACCGCGGCCGTCCTCGCGCTGCTCGGCGTCGCCGCCGCGTTCGCGTGTTACGTGTTCTTGCCGAGCCTCTTGCCGGACGAGCCGCAGGCGCTGAACCTCCCCGAGGGGGGCTGGACGCACGCGGGCAACAAGGCCGCGGCGGCGCCGCTCAAGCCCGCGCCCCAGGCCGACAAACCCGCGAGCACCGCCGCGCTGCCGAGGGCCGAGCTGCCCGTCGTCGCCGTCACGAAGGTCGCGCCGATCGCGCCGGCTGCGCCGACCGGCAAGGCCGAGGCCGAGCCCGTCAAGGCGCCGAGCAAGGCCGACGGCGTGCCGACCCTCTCGGTCGAGTCGCTCCCCTCCGCGCCCCCGAACAAGGGCGTCCTCGCGTTCGCGCCCGCCGCGTCCGGTCACCGCATCTGGGTCGACGGCGCGCTCGTAGGCGACGGTCGGCAGACGCTCCCGTGCGGCCTCCACTCGGTGAAGGTCGGCTCCGCCGGTCGCGCTCGCACGGTCAACGTCCCGTGCGGCGGCGAAGTCACCGTCGAGCCCTGAGCCGCCTGGGCCCGCGCACTTCCGAGCGCGGTTGAGCGCCGCGCCAGGGCGTGGTACGTGTGCGACCCCTTTCGCAACGTTCTCGGAGGTTTGCAGATGAACGCTCCCGCAAACGGCTCGCCCATCACGATGGGCGCCGGCAACAAGCTCAACGTCCCCGACAACCCCATCATCCCGTTCATCGAGGGTGACGGCACCGGGCGCGACATCTGGCGCGCGAGCGTGCGCGTTCTCGACGCGTCGGTCGAGAAGGCCTACGGCGGCAAGAAGAAGATCGCCTGGCACGAGGTCTACGCGGGCGAGAAGAGCTTCCGGAAGTTCAACACCTGGCTCCCCGACGAGACCGTCGACGCGTACCGCAAGTACCTCGTCGGCATCAAGGGCCCGCTCACCACGCCGATCGGCGGCGGCATCCGCTCGCTGAACGTCGCGCTCCGCCAGCTCCTCGACCTCTACGTGTGCCTCCGCCCCGTGCGCTGGTTCAAGGGCGTGCCGAGCCCGGTCAAGCACCCCGAGTGGGTCGACATGGTGATCTTCCGCGAGAACACCGAGGACATCTACGCGGGCATCGAGTGGGAGGCCAAGAGCGAGCAGGCCAAGAAGGTGCTCGAGTTCATGAAGAAGGAGTTCCCGAAGGAGTACGGGAAGATCCGCTTCCCCGAGACCACGGGCCTCGGCCTCAAGCCGGTCTCGAGCGAGGGCACCGAGCGCCTCGTCCGCTCGGCGATCGAGTACACGCTCGCGAACAAGCGCAAGAGCGTCACCTTCGTCCACAAGGGCAACATCATGAAGTTCACCGAGGGTGCCTTCATGAAGTGGGGCTACGCGCTCGCCGAGCGCGAGTTCGGCGACAAGGTCTACACCTGGGGCCAGTGGGAGAAGACCAAGGAGGCCAAGGGCGAGGACGCGGCCAACGCCGAGCAGAAGGCGGAGCTCGCGAAGGGCAAGGTCCTCGTGAAGGACGCGATCGCCGACATCACCCTCCAGCAGGTCCTCACCCGCCCGAAGGAGTTCGACGTCATCGCGACGCTCAACCTGAACGGCGACTACCTCTCCGACGCGCTCGCGGCGCAGGTCGGCGGCATCGGCATCGCGCCGGGCGGCAACGTCAACTACGTCACCGGCCACGCGATCTTCGAGGCGACCCACGGCACCGCGCCGAAGTACGCCGACCTCGACAAGGTCAACCCGGGCTCGGTCGTCCTCTCGGGCGAGATGATGCTCCGGCACCTCGGCTGGACCGAGGCGGCCGACCTCGTCATCAAGGGGATGGACGGCGCCATCGGCGGAAAGCGCGTGACCTACGACTTCGCCCGCCTCATGGAGGGCGCGACCGAGATCAAGTGCAGCGAGTTCGGCGACGCCATCATCGCTCACATGTGACGAGCGGCCCACGCGGCCGACGACGCGGGCGCTCTTCGCGAGGGGGGCGCCCGCGCCGCATTTCTCGGGAGACAAAACGCGGCGCGCCGCGCTCGCGGGTGCGAGGCGGCGCGGCGGCGGGACGGGGGACGTCGGCTCGGCTCAGGGCAGGAGCACCTCCCGGCCCTCGACGCCGAACGCGCTCGGCGCGCTCTTGCGCTCGTGGGCGACCGTCGAGACCTTCGGCGCCGGCGCGTCGATCATCTCGCGCAGGACGATGCCGTACTCGGGCGAGCCGATCCGCTCGCGCCCGTCGACCGAGTCGTCGAAGCGCTCGCTCGGCAGCTCGGCCTGCTCGGTGGTCGCCTGGCTGCTCGAGGCGGCGTCGCTGCCCTCGGCGGCGCAGCCGACGGCGAAAGAAGAGAGAAGAACGAGGGTGAAGAGCCCGAAGGCGCGGGTGGTGTTCATGCTCCCCCCATCGACCCACCCCGCCGTCGGTTGCGTGTTTTTTTCGGCGCGTCACCCACCACCGACGCCCGCGAGCGCGGCGCGCGTGTAGACAAAGCTCTCACCGGGTCCTCGCTTCCATGCGGGCGAGACCCGGAGTAAGAAGGGCCCACCATGGCAAACCGCAAGAAGATCGGGCTCATCGGCGCTGGCAACATCGGGGGCGAGCTCGCGCGCCTCTGCGCGAACAAGGAGCTCGGGGACGTCTTCCTCTTCGACATCCCCGCCAAGGAGAACTTCGCGAAGGGCAAGGCGCTCGACCTCGAGCAGAACGGCGCCATCCTCGGCTACGACTCGCACGTCCGCGGCACGGCCAACTGGGCCGACCTCGAGGGCGCCGACGTCCTCATCGTCACCGCCGGCATCCCGCGCAAGCCGGGCCAGTCGCGCGACGACCTCGTCGCCGTGAACCTCCCCATCATCCGCGACGTCGCGACCAACGCGAAGAAGCACTGCCCGAACGCGTTCGTGATCGTCATCTCGAACCCGCTCGACGCGATGGTCTACGAGTACAAGCGCGTGACGGGCTGCCCGAAGGGCATGATCACCGGCATGGCGGGCGTGCTCGACTCGGCGCGCTTCCAGCTCTTCCTCGCCCGCGAGGCGGGCGTGAGCGTCAAGGACGTCCGCGCGATGGTGCTCGGCGGCCACGGCGACGACATGGTCCCCGTCCTGTCGATGACGACCATCAACGGCATCCCCGTCTCGAACTTCATCGCCAAGGACAAGCTCCAGTCGATCGTCGAGCGCACCCGCAAGGGCGGCGGCGAGATCGTCAACCTGATGGGCACGAGCGCCTACTACGCCCCGGCGACGGCGGCGGTGGCGATGGCGGAGGCCTACCTCCTCGACCAGAAGCGCCTGCTCGCGTGCGCGACCTACCTCGAGGGCGAATACGGATACAAGGACCTCTTCATGGGCGTCCCCGCCGTCATCGGCGGCAAGGGCGTCGAGAAGATCGTCGAGATCCCGCTCTCCGACGAGGAGAAGGGCATGCTCGCCAAGAGCGCCGCGAGCGTGCAGAGCATCGTCGACGTCTGCAAGAAGAGCTGAATGAGCCCCGCGCGCCCGCTGTCCGCCGTCGCCCTCGCCGTCGTGCTGGCGGCGGCGGCCGGGAGCTGCGCCGACCCGCAGCGCCCCGAGCTCACCATCACCCCCGCGGGCGGCACCGTCGCCGCGGGGCAGTCGGTGCAGCTCACCGCCACCCGGCGCTACCCCGGCGCCGCGCCCGAGGTCGTCACCCAGATCATGGAGTGGAGCTCGTCGAACCCGGCGGCGCTCCGGGTCACGGACCAGGGCGGGCAGAAGGGCCTCGTCACCGGGGCGCTCGCGACCCCGGTGGCGTTCGTGCGGGTCCACGACCCCTTGAGCGGCGTGACCCAGTCGGTCTCGTTCGTGGTGAACGCCCCCGAGGTCTCGTCGATCCTCGTGAGCCCTTCGCCCGCGCTCGTGCTCACCCGGGCGCAGACGCGCGCGCTCACCGCGACCGCCACCCTGACCGACGGGAGCACGGCCGACGTCACCGCCTCGGTCGTGTGGGCGTCCTCGAACCTCACCGCCGCCACCGTGGCCGACACCGGCAAGGACAAGGGGCTCGTGACCGCGGTCGCCCCCGGGCGGAGCGACGTCACGGCCACCGACCCCGTCACCCGGGTGGTCGGGACGACCTCGGTGTTCGTGAGCGGTCCTGGTGACGTGCGCGCCATCACCGTCGCCCCGAACCCCGCGAGCGTCGCGGTCGGGGGCCAGCTCCGCTTCGTCGCGGTCGGCCATTTCGCCGACGGGACGAGCCAGGAGCTCACCCAGCAGGTGGCGTGGCAGACGTCGCGCGTCGCGGTGGCGAGCATCGCCCCCGGCGGCTCCGCCAGCGGCCTCACCGCGGGGGAGACCACCATCACGGCCGTCGACCCGACGGGCGCGGTCCGGGGCTCGGCGCTCCTCACCGTGACGCCGTGACGCCCTGACCGCAATCCGCTACCCTCACGGCCCATGTCCCGGACATCCACCAAGGCTCTCTCGGCCATCGTGCTCGTCGCCGCCGTCACGTCGCTCGGCGGGTGCAAGGCCCTGATCCGCAAGCTCGCCCAGAAGAACGACCCGACGACGACCACGACGTCGACGGCCGGGCCCAAGCCCACGACGACGACGAAGATCACCCAAGACGATCCCGAGACCGCCCTCATCAAGAAGGTGGATCCGCTCGTCGTGAAGTGCCTGAACGCGTTCTCGTCGCGCGTGCGCGACAGCGAGCGGCGCTACTACAGCTGGGTGGACTACAAGACGGGCGTGACGGGCAAGGAGCGCCTCGTCTACGGCGTCTACGAGGTGTCCGGGAACACCAACGACTGCGCGCAGGCGGTGGCCAAGAGCAACGCGCTCTCGCCGAAGAACCCGGCGCTCGAGCAGGCCGCGCTCGAGTACAACTCGGCGCTCGCGCAGATCGTCCCGCTCCTGAGCGAGGCGAACAAGTACTACGACCGCGACAAGTACAAGGACGACAAGCTCGCCAAGGGCAAGGAGATGCACCCGCGCCTGAAGGAGGGCTTCGACCGCTTCATCAAGGCCGACAACGCCCTCGCCGAAGAGGTCGACAAGCTGCAGGACGTCATCGACAAGGCCAAGCTCGCCAAATACGAGAAGAACTACGGCCACCAGTCGTACCCGTACCTGATCCGCAGCACCCTCATCTACGGCAAGGTCGTCGTCCGCGAGGGCGACCGCGCGTTCGACAAGATCGACGTGACGAAATACGAGCCCAAGGTGGTGAAGCTCGAAGAGGCCGCCGACGAGCTCGAGAAGCTCATGACCAAGAAGGGCGACAGCGCCTCCACCTGGACGAGCCTCTACCAGTACATGCAGGCCCACCAGACGCTCGTGAAGGCCGCCAAGGAGCAGGTGCGCCGCTCGAAGGACAAGCGCCCCTTCAGCAACATGGAGCGCGACCACCTCGCGCGCGGAGGGCCCGTCGCTCAGAGCGTCGAGGGCTCGTCGAGCAAGATGGTCAAGGCCTTCAACGACATGATCGACCGGTACAACTCCCTCCAGAAGGAGGACAAGTACCACAAGCTCTTCACCCAGCCGCAGACCACCCCCGGCGCGACGAACAACTCGACCGACGACGACGAAGGCAACTGAACGACCATGAGCGGCCACTCCAAATGGGCGACGATCAAGCACAAGAAGGCTCTCGTCGACGCGAAGCGCGGAAAGATGTTCACCAAGCTCATCAAGGAGCTCACGGTGGCCGCGCGCATGGGCGGGGGCGAGCCGGGTAACAACCCGCGCCTCCGCAAGGCGATCGACGACGCCAAGGGCCAGTCGATGCCCAACGACACGATCAAGCGCGCGATCCAGCGCGGCACCGGCGAGATCGAGGGCGCGTCGTACGACGAGGTCCTCTACGAGGGCACGGGCCCCGCGGGCACGCTCTTCCTCGTCGAGGGGATGACCGACAACCGCAACCGCACCGTCGCCGAGATCCGCAAGATCTTCGAGAAGCACTCGGGCGTGCTCGGCGGCGCGGGCACCGCCGGCTGGGCCTTCGACAAGAAGGGCCTCATCGCCATCGCCAAGAGCGCGGCCACCGAAGATCAGCTCATGGAGATCGCGGTGGGCGCCGGCGCCGAGGACTACTCGGACGCGGGCGACGAGTGGAGCGTCGCCACCCCCGCCGAGTCGCTCGGCGTCGTGCTCGAGGCGCTCGAGAAGGCGAAGATCGCCGCGAAGGGCAACCTCGCCTACCTCCCCAAGAACAAGAAGGCGATCGGCGGTCGCGACGCCGAGGTGTCGCTCAACCTCGTCGACGCGCTCGACGACCACGACGACGTGCAGAACGTCTACGCGGACTTCGACATCTCCGACGAGGAGCTCGCCGCGCTCGCGAAGTAGCGGCGCGCCCGACCGATGCTCGTCCTCGGCGTCGACCCGGGCACGCACCACACCGGGTGGGGCCTCGTGCACAAGGTCGGCACGAGGCTCACCCACGTCGCCCACGGCGTCATCTCGCCCCCGCACGCGCGTCCGCTCGCGGAGCGGCTCGTCGTCATCGAGGCCGAGCTGTCGCGGGTGGTGGAGCGGCACGCGCCGGAGATCGCGAGCGTCGAAGCGCTGTTCTTCGCCAAGGACGCGCAGGCGGCGGCGAAGCTCGGCCACGCGCGCGGGGTCGCGCTGCTCGTCTGCGCGCGCGCGGGGATGCCCGTGTTCGAATACCCGCCCGCGCGGGTGAAGCGCACCGTCACCGGGCGGGGCGCGGCCGACAAGCTCCAGGTCGCGCAGATGATCCGCGCGCTCCTCCGGCTCTCGGAGCTCCCCCCCGCCGACGCGGCCGACGCGCTCGCGATCGCGGTGACCCACCTCTCCGCCTCCCCCGCCCTCACGACGAAGGCCGCGACGACCGCCCCCCACGCTGCCCTGCTCGCGGCCATCGCGGCGGGCAAGGGGCGCAAAGCGCGCGCGACGCGCTGACGTCCCCTCCGCTCGCCCCCCACCGACATCAGCCTACACTGTACTTTTGTGTGGCATTTCAGCCTCTTGGATGGCCAGCGGCGCGGGGCGGCGTGGGGGCGAAGATCCGCGGGTGATCGACGTCTAACCCTTCGAGACCTTTCGGAACATCCGACCCGTCTCGGCTGTAAGAAACCTTGGACCCCCTCGTTCTTGTGACCGATCGCACTTCGCGATAGAGAGCCAACCATGCGACGCGCCCTTTTCCCCGTCATCCTCGGCCTCGCCGCTACCCTCGCCGCTTCGTCGTTCGCCGACGACAAGCCCGCCGCGCCGCCGCCGCCGGCCGCCCCCGAGCCGAAGCTCCAGAGCCTGCCGCCCGAGAAGGTGCAGGCCTCGGTCGTGCGCGTGCAGGCCTTCTACGACAAGACGGGGTCCTTCGCGTCCGAGTTCACCCAGGAGTTCTGGGTGAAGGCGTACAACCAGAAGAAGGTCTCGAAGGGCAAGGTCACGATCTCGAAGCCGGGCAAGATGCACTGGCACTACGACGAGCCGCGCGACAACCGCGTCGTGTCCGACGGCGCGACGGTGAAGGTCTACGAGCACGCCAACAAGCAGATGTACGAGCAGGCGGTCGACAAGTCGCAGTATCCCGCCGCGCTCTCGTTCCTCACCGGCACCGGCAAGCTCTCCGAGACGTTCAACTTCGAGCTCTTCCCGGGCGAGAAGATGGCGTTCCCCGGCGGTGAGGTCCTCGTGGGCACGCCGAAGGTCGCGACCCCGGCGTATTCGAAGGTCCTCTTCTACGTCGACAGCCAGACGGCGCAGATCCGCCGCGTGCTCATCATCGACGCGCAGGGCAACCGCAACCGCTTCGACTTCGTGAACCCGCAGGTCAACCAGCCGGTGGCCGCCGAGTTCTTCCGCTTCACGCCGCCGCCGGGCACGCAGATCGTCCGGCCCTGAACGTCACGGTCGGTAGCGCGCGCGCAGGTAGTCGAAGACGGCCTTGCGCGCGTCGACGTCGTGCGCCTCGGAGTAGCCGAGGATCTCGTAGATCGTGCCGTTCAGGTTGGCGTTGCCCACTCGGCTCGCGCCGACCGACAGGCCCGCGAGCGTCGGCAGCGCCGCCATGACCGGCGTCTTGTTGGCGGGGATCACGGGGTCGTCGAGGTAGAGGGCGATCTCGCTTGCGGTGAGCTGGCCCGCGACCAGGTACAGCTTGGGGACCGCCGCCGGCGCGGACGCGCCGACGAGCGATGTCGTGCCGTTCGACTTCACGTGGAAGAGCAGCTGACCGTTGCCGAACTCCCAACCGAGTCCAGCGCGGTTGCCCACGACGTCGAGGAGCGCGTTGGCGACGGTGCCGTTGCTGGTGTCGATGCGGAACGCCGCATAGATCGTCAGCGGCGGCGTGAGCACCGTGTCCGCCGACTCACCGGACGTGAGCACGGGGAAGTTGGTCGCTCCGGGCGTCGGCGAACGGAACGCGACCCCGGGCGGAGGCCCGTCGACGACCGGATGGACCGTGCCCCCGAGCGTCGCGAGCGCGGGGACGAGCTTGGACGCGGTGCACTGGTTGTCCCAACGCCTCACGCCGCCGTCGGACACGCCGTCCAGGAACACGCCCCGATCGCCGCGGAACCAGACCGTGCACGCCGCGGTGGGAGGCTCGAGCGCTGCGTCCGCGTCGGCGCCGCCGCCGGCGTCGAGCCCCGGACCGCCGTCGGCTCCGACCGGCGCGCCGTCGCTTGCGGGAGCGTCGGCCCCGCCGTCGGGTGACGCCGGCCCGGGCGCGTCGTCGAAGGGCGCGCACGAGAGCGCCACCGCGAGAGGCGCCGCGCAGCCGAGGCCGAGCGCGTACGCGATCCGTCGCGTCCTCCCCGCCCCCTCGCTCACGGCAACACTTGCATCATGCAGTAATCGAGCGGCTTCTTCGGATCGCCGGGGATGGGCACGTGGGGCGCGCCCGGGATCTCGTCGTACTGGACCGGGTGGCCCTTGCCCTGGAGCGCGTCGCGCGACTGGCGCGCGGCGGCCGCGGCGCCGTCGTTCGCGCCGATCTGCAGCGCGAACGGGATCTTGCGCGTCGCCTGCTGGACGAAGCTCGTGCCGAGCGGGCTCGCTGCCGCGAGCACCGCGGCGCAGCTGGTCTCCGCCGAGCCCACGATCCCGTAGTGGAACGAGAGGTACCCGCCCTGCGAGTAGCCGTAGACCATCACGCGCTTTTCGTCGATCGAGCCGCTCGCGACGAGCTTCTGCTTGAGCGCGTCGAGGAGCGCGAGGTCGATGTTGCCGTCGCCGCGCGTGCGGTACGCGTCCCAGTCGACGCCGTTCACCGGCTGGCCCTGGTACGTGAACGACTGGGAGATGCCCTGCGGCGCGGCGAGCACGTAGCCCTTCGTCTCGGCGTAGGCGGCGAGCCCGCTCGTCTTCACGAAGTTCGAGGCGCTGTCGCCGTTGCCGTGGAGCGCGAGGACGAGCGGCACCTTGCCGGCGGAGACGCTCGTGGGGACGACGAGGTTGACGGTGCGGGTCTTTCCAGCGGCGGTGATCGAGAGCGTGCTCGAGCCCGGCGTCAGCTTGGCGACCCCGCCGTCGGCGCCGCCCGACGACGACGAGCCGCTGCCGGACGCCCCCGAGCTCGACGTGGAGGAGCCGCCGCTCGACGATCCGCCGGAGGAGCCGCCGCCGGACGACGTGGACGAGCCCCCCGAGGACGAGCCCTCGGGTGAGGCGTCGCCGCACGCGAGGGCGAGGGTGGAGGCCGAGAGGACGGCGAGGGCGGCCACGAGGTGGCGTGACGCGATCGGGAGAAGCAAGGCGAAGCGCACGAATCCATCGTAGCGCGTCCCGGACTCGTCGGGTAACCTCGTGGGGATGAGCTTGCGAACGCGACGGACGGGCGGGCCTTTCGTGGGTGGTGTTCCGGTCGCGGCGCTCGCGGGGGCGCTGGCG
This sequence comes from Myxococcales bacterium, assembly GCA_016794325.1. Classification (GTDB taxonomy): domain Bacteria; phylum Myxococcota_A; class Polyangia; order Polyangiales; family Polyangiaceae; genus SXNL01. The sequence continues at coordinate 10,393 of JAEUKG010000070.1, forward strand.
TGGGTGGCCGCCCTCGGCGTCCTCTCGTCGAGCCAGGGCTGCACGGTCGAGACCAACCGCCTCGACGGCGCCTCGGTCATCGGCGCAGACGACGGGCAAGCCGCGGATCCGACGCGGGATTCCGGCTCGACCGCCGACGGCTCGGACGCGGGCACGACGGAGGACTCGGGCGGGTCGGTGGACGCCGGGCTCGACACCGGGACCCCCAAAGACGCCCCGGCCGACGCGCCGCCGGGTTGACGGCCTCGCCAGAGCGCCGTCCGAACGTTCTCGACCCGCGCCCCTACGAGCGCTCTTCAGCGCGAGCAGCGGCCGCCCGCCGCCCAATATTTCGCGGTCGCGCCCTTCGCGAACGGGGCGCCGCCGATGCCGTGGCCTTGCCACGACCCGTTCTTGAACCAGGTCGCGTTGCCGCCGCTCTGGTCGCGACTGATGTCGAACACCCCGCCCGCGAGGTCCTGGTGGCCGTAGGGGCCGGCGCCCGCCGGGAAGCTCCCCGGGATCGCGATGTAGATGCTCTGGTCGAGGCCCTGCACGACCGCCGGCGACCAGTGGTTGTAGTTGTAGTTCGCGCGGGCGACGTCGCCGTTCGCGGGGGCCAGCGGCCAATTGTCCTTATTAGGATAGGCGTTGTTGTAGCCGGCGGGGGCCGGGCTGTTCCCCCAGGGATAGGTGCGGCTGCCGCCGACGCCGCTCCACGCGAGGTTCATCTCCTCGATCGACGCGAGGCGCCCGCCGTCCCACGCGCAGAAGGCCGACAGGACGTAGAACGTGACGCAGTTGAGCATCTTCTTGTCGAGCGTGGCCTGGTCGTACTTCTGGCCGCACGTCTTGCCCGGCTCGCACATCGCCTGGTTGACGTCCGCGGGCAGGTGGTAGGTCCGCGCCCCGTAGTCCTGGTTCGAGATGTAGCAGCCCATGTTGCCGCCGCCGGGCGTGCCGTGGATCACGGGCCCGAGCTCGGAGACGACGGTGGCGTACTCCTCGGCGTCGTTCTTGTTGCCGACGCGGTTCGGCAGGTACTGGTCCCACGCGGCAGGGAAGCCGGCGGGGCGGTTCTTCTGGATGTAGCCCCGCATGTCGCCGTTCGTGCGCTCGACGAACTGCCGCATGCGGCCGGCGGTGATGCTGTACTTGTCGAGCTTGAACGGGCCGCCCTGCGCGGCCGCGCGAGGCACGGTGGGCGCCGCGCAGCAGTCTTCGCCCGCGCCGCAGGTGCGGCCGCCGTTCTGCGCCGCGCAGCTCCGCGCGGTCGCGCACTTGCCGTCGTCGCCGCAGCCGTCGCTCGCGCAGTCCGCGTGGGCCTTGCACTTCTTGCCGGCCTCGCACTTGGCGGCGTTGGTGGGCGCGCCGCCGCCGCAGTCCACGTCGGTCTCCGTGCCGTTCGCGACCCCGTCGCTGGACGTCGGGGCGGCGCAGCGCCCGCCGGTGCACACCGAGCTCTCGCAGTCGGTCGGCCCGCCGCACGCCTTGCCGTCCGCGCACGCCGGCGCCTCGCCGCCGCCGCAGTCCACGTCGGTCTCCTTGCCGTCCTTCACGCCGTTGGTCGCGGAGATCGGGACGCACTTGCCCGCCGTGCACCGGCCCTCCTGGCAGTCGCTGTCGGCCGCGCACCCCTTCCCCGCCCCGCACTTGGCCGCGCTCGAGCCGCCGCAGTCCACGTCGGTCTCGGTGCCGTCCTTCTTGCCGTCGGGCGCCCCGCCGCCTTGGGTGAGATCGCTCTCCGAAGGGTCGACGCTCACGTCGGAGGTGTTGCAGCCCGCGGTGAGGCCCGCGAGGGCGGTGAGCGGCAGCGCGACGAGCACGGCGAAGATTCGGCGTCCCATGGCCGCGGGTAGAGCACATGTCGTTCCAATCACTACCCGCCGGCGGAGAGCCGTATTTCTGCAACTTTCCGCGGCTACCGGAACTGAGGCGCCACGCCGGTGGTTGACGCGCGCCCCATGTAGGATTTTCTGCGATACTGGCTCCGTGGCGCGGCGATCGCTCACGCACGTGGGGGGACAGGCCCGGCTCCTCGGCGATCCCGAGCTTGCGCAGGGCCTCGCGCGCGCGCTCGACGTCAGCGCCGCGGGGGCCGACGAGTCGGAGCCCGAGCGCGCCCACGTGCACGGCTTCCACACCTACCCGGCGCGCATGCACCCGGAGACCGCGGCTCGCCTCGTCGCCCTCGCGACGGAGCCGGGCGGCCGCGTCCTCGACCCGTTCTGCGGCTCGGGCACGGTGATCGTCGAGGCGATCGCCGCGGGCCGGCGCGCGCGCGGCACCGATCTGAACCCGATCGCGGTGATGCTCGCCCAGAGCAAGATCCGCCCGCGGACCGAGGCCGACCTCGCGGCGCTCGTCGACCGGGCGCGCGCCATCTCCGAGCGCGGGGAGGCCCGGCGCAAGCAGAAGGCGGGGGCGACGATGCGCTATCCCTTCGAGGATGCTGCGCTGTTCGAGCCCCACGTGCTCCTCGAGCTCGACTCCCTCCGCTCGGGGGTGTTCGGGCCGGAGCTCGACGGCGAGCCCGAGCTCCGCCGCGACCTCGCGCTGGTGCTCTCGTCGATCCTCGTCAAGGTGAGCAAGAAGCGGGCGGACACGTCGCGCGTCACCGAGCCTCGGCGGACGCGCGCGGGGTTCACGCTCGACCTCTTCGCCAAGAAGGCCGCCGAATACGCGGACCGGCTGCGGGCCTTCGACGCGATCGCGAAGGCGGCGCCGGGCGGGCGGCTGAAGGCGCGGATCGAGGTCGCCGACGTGCGCGAGCTCCGCATGCCCGAGGGCGGGCTCGCCGACGCGATCGTGACGTCGCCCCCCTACGCCGGGACCTACGACTACCTCGCGCACCACGAGCTCCGGCTCCGGTGGCTCGAGCTGCCGGCGCGGGGCCTGTCGGCCGTCGAGCTCGGGGCGCGGCGCGACTACGCGCGCCTGTCGCCGAGCGAGGCCCTCGCGCGGCACGCGCGCGCGACCAAGGAGCTCCTCACGGCGTGCGCCCGCCTCGTCCGCCCGTCGGGGATGGTGATCCTGCTCGTCGCCGACTCCGGGCTGCGCGGCGTGGCGCTGCGCGCCGACGAGGCCATCCGCAAGGCCATCGACTCGCGGCTCGGTCTGCACGTCGTCGCGCAAGCGTCGCAAGACCGGCCGCACTTCCACAAACCGACGGAGCAGGTGTTCGCCGAGCGGCCGCGGGCCGAGCACGCGATCCTCCTCTCGCGCGCCCGGACGCGCTAAAGGAGCATCGCTCGGCCGAGCCTCCGGGGCTCGCCGACTCGTCTGGAGCGAAGGAGTCCACCGTGAAGCTCGTGTTCAAGAAGGCCGGCAAGCCCAACCTCGAAGTCGACGCCGCGCCGGGCGCCCGGCTCATCGATCTCTGCGACCAGCATCGCTCGCCCGTCCCGTTCTCGTGCCGCGGGACGAGCTGCGGGACCTGCTGCGTGCGCGTCCACGAGGGCGCCGCGCTCCTCGACGACGCCGGCGACGAAGAGCTGAACCTCGTCGAGGCCCTCGGCTACTCCGGCGACACCCACCGGCTGGCGTGCACCGCGAAGCTCCGGTCGGGGCCGGACGCCGGCGCGAGCGCGCGCGTCGTCCTCGAGCCCGAAAACGACGACTGATCCGCGGGGCGTCCGCCTTTTTCGCCGTCGAGTCGCCGACTTGCACCATCCGGGCTTCGACGCGCGGTTTTTGCCCTGGCGTGACGGACGCGTCGCCAAGACCGTGCTACACGTTGGAGAACACTGACCTAGGAGAGCTTCTTCCATGCGCGCTACCGTCCGCACCGCCTTCTGGATCCTCGGCGCCCTGAGCGCCGCCTCGCTCACGATGGTCGCCGTCGCCTGCGGCACCGACAACGGGACGACGCCCCTACCGACCGCGAACGACGCCTCCGTCGGCCGCGACACGGGCGCGTCTTCGAGCGGCGGCTCCTCGAGCGGCGGCTCCTCGAGCGGCGGCTCCGACGCCGGCGACCCCGACTGCGGCCGCGCTCCGACCCTCCGCGCGGGCGACGCGGCGGGCGCTGGGCCCTTCTGCCTCGGCGTCGCTCAGCCCGACGGCGGCACCCGCTCGCAGAACTGCGGCACCGACCAGGCCTGCTGCGGCTACACCACCGATCCCGACGGCGGCACCGTGCCCGACAGCGGCTTCCCGCCGTCGACGTGCCAGTCCGGCCGCACCTGCGATTTCACCGGCCCGAACGCCGCGCCTCCGGGCCTCGTCGGTATCCCGTTCGAGTGCACGAGCACGTCGCACTGCCCGGCCGCGAACGTCTGCTGCCTCAAGCTCAAGCCCGGCAAGAACTTCGGCCCGCAGGCCGATCCGCCGCAGTGCTCGGCCTTGCTGAAGCAGAGCAACGTGTTCGGCACCTACTGCCGCGCGACCCAGTGCAACGCCGGCGAGACCAAGCTGTGCTTCTCGGACAGCGAGTGCCCCGCCGCCGCGCCGAAGTGCGTGCCCTTCAGCATGTCGGGCCGCGACGTCGGCTACTGCAAGTAGCCCCCAGCGCTGCGCGACGTCGTGCTTCCGCCGCCTCGGTCCTCGGACCGCGGCGGCGGTCGCGTTTCGTGGGGATCACTCGGCGTGGGCGAGCATCCAGTCGGCCATGCCGGTGGCGATCGTCTCCCACACGGGCTCGTTCAGGATCTCGTGGTAGAGGCCCTTGTGCTCGTCCCAGGTCTTGTCCTTGCTGCCCGCGCCGTCGAAGAAGCGCTTGCCGGCGAGGGGGCTCGCGACGGGATCCGAGTCCCCGAACGAGAGGCGCAGGGGCAGCGTCACCTTGGAGGCCTCGGCGATCGCGGCCGCCTGGGCTTCGGTCGTGGTGACGAACCAGCGCGCGGTCGCGTTCTTGAAGACGAGGGGGTCGGCGTCGTAGGCCTTGGCGCGGGCCTCGTCGTGGCACATGTCGCGGCCCGCGAGCCCGCTCGGCAAGCCGAGGCGGGGGTACACCACCGAGGCGACCTTGCCAGCGAGCACCTTGATGCCCGGCACCTCGAGCTTGAGCCCGAAGAACGGCGCCGACAGCACGAGCCCCCTCCACGGGCGCGGCCGCAGGACGACGCTGCGGCTCACGACCAGGCCGCCGAAGCTGTGGCCCATCACGAAGCAGGGCAGGCCCTTGGCCCGCTCGTCGAGGATGGCGAAGAGCTCGTCGGCGTCGTCGAGGAACTCGTCGAAGCGCTCGCAGAAGCCCCGGTGGCCCGCCGACTCGCCGTGGCCTCGCAGGTCGATGGCGGCGGTGAGGACGCCGCGCTCGGCGAAGTGCCGCGCCACGTGCGCGTAGCGCGCCGAGTGGTCGGCGTAGCCGTGCACGAGCGCGAGGCCGATCTTCGGCGATTCGGGGCTCGTGACGCGGTAGCGGAGCTCGGGCCCGTCGGTCTTCCGGTTGGCGACGCGCCCTTCGACGACCTTGATCTCGCTCACGAATCCTCCGGGCTTCAGCCGCTCTCGGGTGCGGCGAGCTGCTCGTAGACGACGCCCTCGTGCTCGAGCGCCTCGCGGAGCGCGGCGAGCGCGCGAGCGGCGCGCGACTTGATCGTCCCGAGAGGCACGTTCTCGCGCGCGGCGATCTCGGGGTAGCTCAGGCCCTCGAAGAACGCGACGGTGAGGGTGCGCTGCTGGGCCTCCGGGAGGGTCGCGATCGCCCGGCGGATCTTGGCGCGCTCTTGGGCGTCGGCGGTGAGGCGCTCGGGCTCGTCGGCCGGCTTCACCGGCTCGTGGGCGAGCACGTCGCGCGCGAGCGCGCCGCGGCGCGTCGTGCGGCGGGTGCGATCGATGGCGAGGTTTCGCACGAGCGTGACCAGCCACGCGACCACGGAGCCGCGCTCCTCGGAGTATTGGCCGGCGCGATCGGCGACGGCCACGAAGGCGTCGTGGAGCACGTCCTCGGCCTCGGCGCGGTCGCGGACGATGCGGATCGCCAGCGGCAGGAGGGTCGGAGCGTAGCGATCGTAGAGGGCGCCCACCGCGCGCACGTCGCCGCCGCCGATGGCGCGAAGCAGCTCTACGTCGCTCGGTTTGTCCGCCATGCAGCCCTCGCCAAGGCTCGCAACGGCGCCGGATGGCGTCAAGGGAAAACGCGCCACTCAAAAGCATGATACGAATGGAGAAATTCGTGCTCCCCCCAGCCTCGTCGCCCTCCCCGCTCGCCTCGCGCTCCACCTCGGGCGCCTCCTCGGGCGTCTCCTGGGGCGTCGCCCCCGGGGGGGGCGGGCGCGGGCGCGGGCGGCTGGGCCCGGCGCTCGCCCTCGCCCTCTTCGCCGCCGCGCCGTCGACGCTGGTCGCCCGCGCGGCCGCGCCCGAGCCGGGGCTCCCGAGCCCGCCGTCGGGCAACCTCGCGTACAAGAAGTCCACCGAGGCGCCGGCCGAGGCGCCGGAGCTCTACGGCACCCTCGTCCAGACGCACACCGGCGAGCGGGTCATGCTCGACGAGGCCACCCCGAGCGGCGAGCGCTTCGCGCGCCTGCTCGCCGACCGCGTCACCGGATCGCAGCGATCGTTCGATCCGCGCCTGCTCGGCCTCCTGCGCACCTTGGCCAAGCGCCACGGGGGCGCGCGCGTCGAGCTCGTGAGCGGGTACCGCAGCCCCAAGCTGAACGAGATGATGCGCAAGAAGGGCCGCCACGTCGCGTCGCACAGCCAGCACTCGCTGGGGCACGCGGTGGACTTCCGCATCGTGCCCGCGGGCGCCGATCGCGGGGTCGATCCGCGGGTGCTCGAGAAGGAGATCCGCGCGCTCGGCTGGGACGGCGGCGTCGGCGTCTATCCGCAAACGCACGACTGGTTCGTGCACGCCGACGTCGGCGCGAACCGGCGTTGGGGCGGCTGAGCGCGTCGGGCGTGGCCGACGCGCTCGCTCAGGGGAGCCGCAGCTTGGCCGACAGGTAGACGAGCTGGCCGAGGTTCGGCGCCTGGATCGTGCCGTCGCCGCGCTCGAAGCCGCGGCGGTAGGTGGCGAGGATCGCCTTGGCGCCGTCGCCGTAGAAGACCGCGCTCCAGCCGCCCTGCAGCTCGAGGGGCGCCCACGGCCGGACCGTGACGAACGCGTCGATCTCGTGACCGAGCTCCTCGGAGACCGTGACCGGGTTCGGCGGTGGCGAGACGATGAGCGCGCCGGGGCCGCCGGGGCTGCCGACGCCCTGGACGTAGCCGTTGATCCACTCGCCGGCGCCGTTCGCGAGGCGGGCGTAGCGGTAGTCGGCGCCGAGGGTGGCGTCCGACCACGGGCTCACGGTGACGCGCGCGTTGCCGCCGACGTGGTTCGAGAAGCCGAACGCGTCGTAGGCGCCGTAGGTGAACGGGTCGGGGAGCAGCGGGTCGAACTGCTTGTATTTCGCGCCCCGATCGTCGCCGCTCGCGTAGAGGCCGCCGATCTGGATCGTCGGGGTGAGGACGAGCTCGTCGAAGCGCCGCCCCACGTGCGCGTAGGCAGCCCACGCGGAGACGTCGGCGCCGCCCGCGCCGAGGGCGGTGGCGGTGCCGAGCTGATACGCGCCCTCGGCTCCGTAGCGCCACCCCTTGGCGTCGCCCGACACGCGGAGCGCGCCGGTGTAGGTCTCGCCGAGCGAACGCGCGGCGCCGAGCCGGCTGCCGTCGGGAGTGCCGCCGTCGCCCCGGGCCACGCGCCCGAGGAAATACGCCTCGAGCTTGAGCAGCGGGTCGACGGTCCAGTCGACGAGGCCGCCGAAGAGCTGGGTGCCGGTGTGGGGGGCGCCGAACGCGTCGCCGTAGGAGGCGCCCGATGGCGCGGGGGACGCGAGGATGGCGCCGAGCGCCTCCACGCCGATGGGTCCGACGGTGAGGCGGCCGCGGACGGCGTCGAGCGAGCGGCCGGTCGGCGACCAGTCGGCCGCGCCGAGGAGGCGGCCCTCGCCCCACACCACCGCCTGGCGACCGACGCGGACGAACCAAGGGCGCGCGGCGCTCGTGCGGGCCTCGAGGTAGGCCTCGTACGCGCCCGTCCCCGAAGCGCCGAAGGTGGTGGCCGCGGCGGGCCCGCCCCAAATGCGTGTATCTTGCAGGGTGATCTGCCCGCGGACGGGGCCGCGCTCGACGCCGAGGCCCAGCCGGGCGCGGGTGTGGACCGCCCACGCGTCCCGGACGCGAGCGCCCGCCCGCCCGAAGCCGTCGGTGCCGCCCTGGTCGGGCGCGTCGTGGCGGAGCTCCCCGCGGGTGCGGATCTCGGCGAGCGGGCGGAGCTGCCAGTCCCCCACGCCGAGCGTCTCCGGTTTTTCGGGCGCGGCTTGGGCCGACGCCGTCCTCGGGACGAGGAGGAGGCCCGAGGCCAAGAGAGCGGCCGAGACGAGGGCGGCGGACGTGCGCACGAGGTGCGACGTTAACACCCTTTGCCGCGTGGTGTCACGGACAGGTGACCCCGTCCGGGGGCCCGCCGACGCGGGGGACGGACGTGGTCAGCGTGACGCCGGCCGTGACGACGTAGGCGTCGCTCGCGTACGTCACCTTGTTCGCGGCCGGGATCTTGGGGGTCGCGCCGGACTGATCGAGGGCGGTGAGCGAGCCCTGGGGGATGAAGCCGCCAGCCCCGAAATCGTCCAGGACCGGCAGCAGGAAATACGCCCCCTTGCCCACCACGAAGCCGGTCGTCTTGGCGGAGGTGCCCGGCGCGGAGAGGTTCGCGCACTCGGTCGAGCTCACGCCGAAGACGTCGTTGCCAGCGGCGATGTTCTGCTGGGAGAGGGCGGTGACGGCGAGCGGGCCCTGCCCGTTGCCGACGGGCAGGACGCTGCGCGCGACCGTGACCTGGAGGCGGCGCAGGGCGGTGAGGGTCATCGCCACCCGCGTCCCCTCCCCCTTCTTCACGTCGATCCCCTGGATGGGGATGTTCTCGCGCAGGCCCTTCGAGAGATCGACGCCGCCGAACCACCAGCCGGCCTCGGGCTCGCGCTGGATGCGCCCGTCGACGAACGCCACGCGGACGAACACGCGGTTCTTGTCGAGCCCGTCGAAGCGGAGCTCCGGGGGCGCGCGGAGGTCGGCCTCGGCGCCGCCCTCGGAGGCCGGGATCGTCACCGCGCCGAGGGGCGTCGCCCCGCCGGCGTCGTTGTCGGGCTGCGGGCTGTCGTAGGCGTACGCCGCGAGGTAGCCGCGGCCGTCGAGGTCGGGGGCGGCCTCGAACTGGATCTTCTCGGGGATCAGATCAATGCACAGTGCAGCTTTCGTGGGATCGGTGGGCGGCGGGCACGGCTTGCCCGAGTCGACGACGACGGCGCCGTCGCCGCCGCCATCGCCACCGACCGAGGCGTCGCCGCCGCCGCCGGAGTCCGACGTCGGTGGCGGCGAGCCGTCGACCGCGATCGCCGCCGGAGGGATGACCACCTCGTCCGTGCCGCAAGCGGCGAAGAGGCCGACGGCGCCCGACGAGAGCGCGCAGACACCGAAGAGCGGGGCGAGACGACGCATGGGATCCTCCCTCCGAAGAAGCCCGGCGCGGAGCGCCGGATCCTCTCAAGGTAGCTCAATCCCTCGCCCCGTGCTCTTTTCGCGGCCTCGGGTCCGGGCGGCGCGCGGCCCCCGGTCAGGCGCGGCGCGCGAGGATCGCGCGCGCTTCGGCCAGGAGATCATCGCGTGTGTTCTTGGCGGGATCCTGGATCGCGACGTCGAGGAGCTCCTTCAGCACGTCGCCGAGGATCCGACCCGGGGCGACGCCGAGCTCCCGCATGAGGTCGTTTCCGTTGACGGCGAGATCGCGGGTGGAGAAGGCGGCCCCGGCCTCGAGCACGCGCTCGACGTGGGCCTTCAGCGCGGTCAGCGCCTCGAGATCGGGCGGGCCCTCGCGCCCCTTCGCGCGGAGGTCGGCCTCGTTCAGCGCGTAGAGATCGGCGAGCCGCTCGCGCCCGACGCGCTGGATCCACCGCCGCACCGCGGCGTCCGACCACTGGTCGTAGTGGAACAGGTGGTGGCGCACGAGGTGGGTGATCCTCGCCCGCTCGTCGTTGGAGAAGCGGAGGCGGCTGCAGATGGGGTCGACGATCTCGGCGCCGACGCGCTCGTGCTCGTAGAACGTGTAGTCCTTCGTCTTCTCGCTGAAGGCCCGGGTCGCGGGCTTGCCGACGTCGTGGAAGAGCGCCGCGATGCGGAGGATCGGATCGCCGACGCAGGCGTCCATGCACTCCATCGCGTGCCGCCACACGTCGTAGGTGTGGTAGCGGTTCTGCTCGAGGCCGACGCCGAGGAGGAGCTCCGGGCACGAGACGCCGAGGATCCCCGTGTCTTTCATGACGTCGAAGGCGCGCGACGGGCGTCGCGCCTTCATCGTCTTCACCCACTCGTCGCGGACGCGCTCGGCCGAGACCTTCTTGTAGGTGTCGAGGGCGCCGCCGATCGCGGCGTGGGTGGGGCCGTCGAGCTCGAGCTCCAGCGTGGCCACGAAGCGCGCGGCCCGCAGGACGCGCAGGCCGTCCTCGTTGAAGCGCTCGCGCGGATCGCCGACCGCCCGCAGGACCTTCCTCCCGAGATCGGCCTGACCCCCGAACGGGTCGATCACGTGCCCGGTGACGGGGTCGAGGGCGATCGCGTTGACGGTGAAGTCGCGGCGCGCGAGGTCCTTGTCGATGTCGTCGGTGAAGAAGACCGAGTCGGGGCGGCGGCCGTCGGAGTACGTCGTCTCCCCCCGGAGGGTCGTGACCTCGAAGTGCTGGTGGTCGCGGACGACGGTGACGGTCCCGTGATCAATCCCTGTAGGGATAGCCTTGGGGAAGACGGCGAGGAGCTCCTTGGGCGTGGCGTCGGTGCACACGTCCCAGTCGGAGACGTCGCGCTCGAGGAGCATGTCGCGGACGCAGCCGCCGACGATCCAGGCGCGCTTCTTGTGCTCGCGCAGGCGGTCGCAGATCCAGAAGACCTGGCGGGGGACTTGGTGGAGCGGGAGATCCGTCACCGCCCCATCGTACACGTCCCCCGTCAGTAGCCGAGGGCCTTGCTGATGATCTCGTTCATGATCTCGCGGGTGCCGCCGCCGATCGGGTAGAGGCGCGCGTCGCGGTAGAGGCGCTCGACCAGGACCTCGCGCATGTACCCCATGCCCCCGTGGATCTGGACCGCCTCGTCGCAGACCGCCGAGCACATGTCGGTGGCGACGTTCTTGGCCATGGCGGCGAGGTGCGGCACCTGCTCGCCCCGGGCCACGCGCGCCGTGACCTCGCCGGTGAGGGCGCGGGCGGCGGCGATGCGGCTCGCCATGTCGGCGAGCTTGTGGCGGGTGACCTGGTGCCCCATCAGCGTCTTGCCGAAGGCCGAGCGCTCGCGGGCGTAGCGCAGGCTCTCGGCGTAGGCGAGCTCGGCGATGGCGACGCACTGCCCGGCGAGGTAGAGCCGCTCGGTCGCGAAGTTCACCATGATGGCGTAGAAGCCCTGGTTCTCCTCGCCGATGAGGTTCGCGGCGGGGACGCGGCAGCCCTCGAAGACGAGCTCGGCGGTGTCGCTCGCCCACCACCCCATCTTCGCGAGCTTCTTCGAGACCGAGAACCCGGGCGTCCCGCGCTCCACGACGAGGAGCGAGACGCCGCCGTGCCCCTCGCCGCCGGTGCGCACCGCCACCGTGACGAGGTCGGCGCGGCAGCCCGACGTGATGAACGTCTTCGCCCCGTCGACGACGTAGTGGTCGCCGTCCCGGCGCGCGGTCGTGCGGAGGCGCGCGACGTCGCTGCCGCCGGAGGGCTCGGTGATCGCGAGGGCGGCGACCTTCTTGCCCGCGACCACCGGCGCCACGAACCTCACCTTCTGCTCCGGCGTGCCGAGGCGGACGATCGGCGGCAGGGCGATGCCGTGGCTCCCGAGGCCGACGGTGGTGCCGACCGACTGACCGGCCATGACGAGCTCCTCGCTCGCGGCGAGGACGTGGGTGATGTCGCCCCCACCCCCGCCCACCTCTTCGGGATAGCCGAGGCCGAGGACCCCCGCGGCGGCGGCCTCCTCGTAGAGGGCGCGCGGGAACTCGCCCGCCTCTTCCCACGCGTGGGCGTGGGGGCGGATGTGCTTCTCGGCGAAGCGGCGGACGTTCTTCCGGAGCGCGGCGTGCTCCTCGGTCTCGAAGAAGTAGGTCATGGCACCACCATGACCCAGCCCGAGCGCCAAAGAAAGTCACCCAGCGTGCCAGTCCCACCCCCGAGCCCGTGCCCCTGCCCGAGCCCGTCCCCGCACCCACAAAACGCCCGGAGGGCGCCCCCTCGCGGGAAGCGCCCTCCGACGTCGCTCAGCTGGAGCCAGCCCGCGCGGGCGGTCACTGGATCGTGATCGGCTTGACGGTCGGCTTCCACTTGTTGTCGAGCTCGCCGTCGACGACGCGCAGCGCGTCCTGGCCCCAGGAGTAGCCGTAGCCGGTGAACTCGGCGGCCTTGAGGATGTCCTGGTAGGTGTTCATCTTGCCGTCGATGAAGGCGCCGACGTAGCGGCCCATCGCCTCACCCGACTCGTTGACCCAGCTCTCGAGGCCGTTGGTGACGAGGTCGAGGTTCTTGGTGCCGCCCGCCTTGAGGGGGAAGTAGTCCTTCTCGTAGTAGTTGTACGAGACGCAGCCGTTGATCATGAGCACCTGGTACGACTCGGGGAAGTCGCCGGCGCGGAAGCGGCTCGGGTCGAGCGGGCCGTAGCCGATGTACGAGTGGCCGTTGTAGACGAAGAGGTCGCTCGTCTTGATCGCCCGCTTGTGCGGCGTCGCGTCGCTCTCGGCGCCGAAGTAGGTCTGGAGCTTGATGGTGAAGTCCTTGGTCTGGCCGTCCATCGTGACCTTGACCGGGGCTTCGAAGACGAGCCAGTGGCGCGCGAGCTTCTTCGCGACCGCGGCCCGCAGCTTGTCGCGCGTCGACCAGGTGACCCCCTCCGGGTTCTTGCCGTCGAGCTCGAACTTCATGAGGTCGTCGAACGTCGCGAAGGTGTACGTCCGGCCGGCGACGTCGAACTTGGTGAGGTCCTCGCGAGGCTCGACGCTGGTGAGCTTGAAGCCGGGGCGCGCGTTGAAGATCTCGCGGAGGCCGCCGTACCACATCGGATAGCCCGAGTCCTCGGAGTCCTCGTGGCGCTCGCCGGCGGCCCAGTCGGCCATCATGCCGCTGACCATGCCGATGACGAGCTTGTTCGGCTCCACGCCGCCCGAGTAGAGGCGGTCGTATTCGGGGTAGACGGGCTTGGTGTTGGTCGCGGCGCGGCCGAGCGACATCGTCGTCGGGATGTAGAGCCGATCGACCTCGCTCTTCGGCACCTTGTTGCGCGCGTCGCCGAGCTTCGTACGGTCGGCGTCGATCTGCTGCTGCTCCTTGGTCATCGCCGTCTTGCACGACGCGAGCGCGGGGTTGAAGACGTACCAGAGC
>JAEUKG010001184.1 GCA_016794325.1 Myxococcales bacterium
TCACCTTCGCCCGCCGCCCGCGGGTGGTCCCCCTCGAGGGCGCCGAGAAGACGGCGCCCGCCATCGAGCGCCACGAGGCCCTCGCCGCGCCCGAGAAGGACGCGCCCAAGGACCCGAAGGACAAGGACAAGAAGCCGCGCCTCGGCCTCGGCGCCGCCACCGACGTCGCGAGCGCCCTCCAGCTCGCCTACGGTCTATACCCCGAGGGATACCTCAGGCGCGCGGTGGTCCTCACCGACGGCGTGCAGACCGACGGCGACGTGCTCGCCGAGGCCAACCGGGCCCGCGAGTTCGGCGTGAAGGTCTTCACCGTGCCGTACCACCGTCCGGTGCCGGGCGAGGTCGCGCTCCGCGAGCTCCGCGTCCCCGACAAGGTGCGCGTCGGCGAGCCGTTCACCCTCCACGCCCAGATCTTCTCGAGCCGCCCCCAGGCGGTGAAGGCGGTGCTCAAGCAGGGCGAGGCGATCAACGGCCTCGACGGCGTGCGCACCGTGAACCTCGTCGCCGGCGAGAACGACGTCCCCTTCAAGAGCGTCGTCCGGGTCGCGGGCGAGGTCACCTACCAGCTCGAGCTCTCCGAGATCCCCGAGGATCGCTTCAAGGAGAACAACCGCTTCGCGGTGTCGGTCGCGGTCCCGGGGCGGCCCACCGTGCTCTACGTCGAGGGCAACACCGCCCGCGCGAGCTACCTGTCGTCGGCGCTCTCGGCCCAGGAGTTCGACGTCGAGGTCCGCGGGCCGCGCGAGATCCCCCAGAGCATCCGCGAGCTCGAGCGCTTCGACTTCATGATCCTCTCCGACGCCCCGGCGGAGTCGGTGAGCCTCACCCAGCAGGACGCGATCGAGAGCTACGTCCGCGATCTCGGCGGCGGCTTCCTCTTCGCCGGCGGCGAGAGCGGCTACGGCCTCGGCGGGTGGTACCACACGACCATCGAGCGGATCCTCCCGGTGCGGATGGACGCGGAGAAGAAGCGCGACGAGCCGCAGGTCGCGATGTCGCTCGTCATCGACCGCTCGGGCTCGATGTCGGGCCTCCCCCTCGAGATGGCCAAGGCGGCGGCGAAGGCCACCGCCGACACGCTCTCGGGCGACGACCTCCTCGAGGTCATCGCCTTCGACTCCGCGCCCACCCGCGTGGTCAAGATGACGCCGGCCAAACACCGCGCCCGAATCCAGAACGACATCGCGAGGATCCAGGCGGGCGGCGGCACCGAGATCTTCCCCGCGCTCGACGCGGCCTACCAGTCGCTCACCGTCACCCGGGCCCGCCGCAAGCACGTCATCCTCCTCACCGACGGGCAGGCGTCGCACAACGGCATCCGCGATCTCACCCAGGCGATGGCCTCCGAGGGCATCACCGTCTCGACGGTCGGCCTCGGCGGCGGCATCGACGAGACCCTGCTCCGGATGATCTCGGACCTCGGCGGCGGCCGCTTCTACAAGGTCGCCGATCCGCAGCAGCTCCCGAAGGTCTTCACCCGCGAGACCGAGATGGTGAGCCGCTCGGCGGCGGTCGAGGAGTACTTCCAGCCGAAGGTCGTCGCGATGGCGGACTTCATGCGCGGCGTCGACCTCCAGGGCGCGCCGTTCCTCCACGGCTACGTGGCGACCAAGATGAAGCCGCCGCCGGCCCAGGAGCTCCTCCAGAGCGAGCTCGCCGAGCCCATCCTCGCGCGCTGGCACGTGGGCCTCGGGTGGTCGCTCGCGTGGACGAGCGACGTGAAGAACCTCTGGGCGGTCGAGTGGCTGCGCTGGCCCGGCTACGGGCAGTTCTGGGGCCAGCTCGTCCGCGAGCACATGCGCCAGAAGAAGCGCCAGCAGCTCGACATGCGGGCGGAGATCGACCCGGCCACCGGCCACGTCCGCGCGCACATCGACGCCGTCGGCGGGGACGACAAGTTCCAGAACGGCCTCGACGCGAAGTTCTTCGTCACCGGTCCGCAGCCCGCGGGCACGAAGAAGCAGATGCCGATGCGCCAGACCGCGCCCGGGCGCTACGAGGCCGATTTCCCGCTCGATCGGTACGGCTCGTACCTCCTCCACGCCTCGCTCGAGAAGCCGGTCGACGACGGCAAGGGCGGGACGCGCAGCGTCCAGGTCGCCGAGAGCTTCGGCCACGTCACGAACCCGTACCCGCGCGAGTACCTCGCGCTCGCGCCCGACACCGTGACCCTCTCGCGGGTCGCGCAGGTGACCGGCGGGGCCATGAGCCCGCAGGCGAAGGCCGTGTTCGATCCCGGCGGCGAGACCATCCGCTACCACCAGGACCTCTGGCCGCGCTTCATCCTCGCGGCGGTCGCCGTGTTCGTGGCCGACCTTCTGGTCCGTCGCGTGCGCATTTTCGACCGGAAGAAGACGGCGCGCCCGGCGTCCGCGCGCGCCTGAGCTCGACGCCGGTAGTTCTCGCGCCGGGCGTGAAAGTTCGCTAGACCTGCGCGTCCGCATGGGCGCATCCATCCCCCCGAACGACAAGCCGATCGAGCGCTTCGACGACCTCCTCGAGGTCTTTCGCTCGGCGGAGAAGCCGCGCGCCGAGTGGCGCGTCGGCGCCGAGATGGAGAAGTTCGGCGTCGACGAGAGGTCTGGCGAGGCCATCAACTACGCGGGCGCCCGCGGGGTGGGCGGGATCCTCGAGGAGCTCGCGAAGCGCTACGGGTGGAACCGCGAGTACGAATACGACGGCGCGCCGCTCATCGCCCTCACGCGCGACGGCGCGAGCATCACGCTGGAGCCCGGCAGCCAGCTCGAGCTCTCGGGCGCGCCCCTCGTGCACGCCCACCAGGTCTGCGCGGAGTTCAGCGCGCACCTCCGCGAGCTGCGCCCCATCAGCGAGCCGCTCGGCCTCGTGTGGCTCGGGCTCGGCTTCCACCCGTTCGCCCGCCGCAGCGACTTCTTCTTCGTGCCCAAGCAGCGCTACGGGATCATGCGGGAGTACCTGCCGACGCGCGGCGCGCTCGCGCTCGACATGTTGCTCCGCACGTCGACGGTGCAGGCGAACTTCGACTACGACGGCGAGGCCGACGCGATGAGGAAGGTCCGCGTCGCCACGAAGCTCGCGCCCGTCGTCACCGCGATGTTCGCGAACTCGCCCTTCTACGAGGGCAAGCCCTTCGGCGGAAAGAGCTACCGCGCCAAGGTCTGGCTCGACGTCGACCCCGACCGCTCGGGGCTCGTGCCGCCGATGTGGAAGGCGGACGCCGGCTACGCCGACTACGTGGAGTGGGCGCTCGACGCGCCGATGTTCATGGTGAAGCGCGGCGGCGAGAAGGTGCACAACACCGGCCAGACATTCCGCGCCTTCTGGAAGGACGGCTTCGGCGGGCACCGCGCCCTCCATTCCGATTGGGTCACACACCTGAACACCCTGTTCCCCGAGGTGCGCCTCAAGAAGACGATCGAGGTGCGGGGGGCGGACGCGCAGGGCGCGGCGCTCGCGTGCGCGCTGCCGGCCGTCACCACGGGGATGCTCTACGACGACGCGGCCCTCGGGGAGCTCGACGAGCTCACCCGCGACTGGACGCTCGCCGAGGTCACCGAGGCCCGCCGCCACGTCTGGAAGGACGGCCTCGCGGTCCCGCTCCACGGCGCGACGCTCAAGGATCACGCCGCGCGCGTGTTGTCGGTCGCCAGCGGCGCGCTCGAGCGGCGGCATCACCTCTCGGCCGCGGGCAAGGACGAGCGGTCCCACCTCGCGAAGCTCCAAGAGCTCGTCGCCCAGGGGCTCACCCCGGCCGACAAGCTCTTGGAGGGGCTCGACAAGGTCGCGGACGCGCGGGCCGAGATCATCGCCCGCACGAACCTCGGCTGGGGCTGAGCCCGCCGGCGGAGTCAGAACTGCTGCGACGCCTCGGTCGCGCCGGTGGCGACCTTGCCGCCGAGCGCCTTGAAGGCGCCGGCCGCGAGGATGAGCACCGCGACCAGGAGGAGGGCGTATTCGACCATTCCGGCGCCCCGGCGGGCGAGGTGGGGCTTGGGGCTCGG
>JAEUKG010000097.1 GCA_016794325.1 Myxococcales bacterium
CGCGTCGATGAACCGGCGCACCCTCGCCGGCTCGGGAACCCCGAGCTCGCCAGGCACGACCCCGACGCCGGCGACGACCCCGACCACGACCCCCACCACCCCGCCGACGGTCCCCACCACGCCCGGCAGCGTCACCCCGCCGCCCGCGCCCGCCGATCCGTTCATGCAGGGAGCGAACTCCTTCGGCAACGGGACCCCGGCCGACGGCACGTTCAAGGGCTCGGTCTTCTTCCTCACCGCGGCGCCGCAGAAGGTCCCCGCGCTCGACAACCTGACCCCGAACACGATCCTCTTCACCAAAGAGCTGAACGTCGCGAACAAGGAGTTCACCGAGGGCTTTCCGGGCGCGGACCCGAAGCGCGTCGAGAACTTCGCGATCCGGTACGAGGCGCCGCTGAACGTCAGCAAAGAGGCGACGTACACCTTCCGCATCGTCGCCGACGACGGCGCGATCCTGAGCATCGACGACACGGTCATCGTGAACAACGACGGCATCCACGCCGCCACCGAGAAGACGGGCGCGGCGCACCTCATCCCCGGCCTCCACTACATGCGCCTCGACTACGTGCAGGGCACGTCGAAGACGGTGGCGCTCCAGGCCTTCGTGAAGCCCGAGGGCGGCACCGAGCGCCTCCTCGGCCCGCAGCTCTGACGCAGCTCCGACTCGACCGCGTCACTTCACGACGTACGAGTCGCGCACGTAGATCGGCTCCACCTCGTCCACCGGGGTGGGGCCGCGCTCGGCCGCGATCGCGCACACGACCGACGCCCGCGCGACGTCGCAGGGCGCGGCGTGGGCCGCGCGCAGGCCGGGGGCCGGCGGGAGCTGCGCCGCAGGTGCGCCCACCACCACCATCGGCGCCTCACCGCGCGCAGCGCAGAGCGTGGCGACCTCCTCCGTCCGCACGACGAGCGCGGGTCGGTGGAGGGCGCCGCCCGGCAGCCGAAGCTCGGCGTACACCTCGCCCTTCTGCGCGTCGACGAGGGCGAGCGTCCACTCGTTCGCGGCGGGCTCCGCGGCGCGGGCGAGCGCCTCGAGCGAGGTGACGGCGACGATCTCGGCCCCGGTGGCGAGCTCCACGCCCTTCACCGTCGCTATCCCTACTCGGATTCCGGTGAACGACCCGGGGCCGACCCCGACCGCCCACCGCCCGATCGTCGACGGCGCCCAGCCGACCTCCGCGAGGGTCCGATCGACGAGCGGCAAGAGCGACTCCCCGTGGGCGTTGTGCACGCTCTCCTCCCGCTCGACGAGGACGCGCCCCCCCTCCCACGCGGCCACGGTGCCGAAGCGGGTCGAGGTCTCGACCGCGACGATGCGACCGCCGTACACCGGGGCCTCAGAGCTGCGCGAAGCGGCCGCTCCGGAACGCGGCCTCGAGGAGCTGCTCCACGCGCTGGACGAGCTCGGGCGCGCGGGCGTCGCTCGACGCCCCGAGGGCGGTCTTGATCTCGTTGAGCGCCTTGAGCTGGCTGAAGAGCTGGACGTCGGAGAGGCCGCCGCCGCCGGTGAGCACCTGCCGGACGCGATCGATCTCGGCGGCGAGCGCCTCGATGCCGATGCCGGCCGCGCCGACGCGGCGGGCGTTCGGGTGGTCGCGGTAGTGCGCCTCGAGCACGGGGGTGACGATCGTCTCGAGGATCGCCGACTGGTCTTCGTTGTTCCAGATGTGCTTGAGCACGAAGAAGTCGCTCGCGTCCGGCTGCGAGCGGCCGTCCAAGAACGCGCTCGCGGCGAAGAGCTTGAGGAGCTTGACGACGCGGCGGTCGGACAGGGTGATGCCCTCGGCGCGGATCTGGAAGACGAGGCCCTTGTATTGGCTGAAGAACTCCTCCGAGAAGCGCATGCGCTGAGCGAAGGCGCGGTGCATCTCGCCGATCTCCCGGGCCGACGCGAGCGGCTGAATCGGCTGGTCCGCCAGGCCCATGATCTCGTGCTGGATGCCCTTCGTGAGGAGATCCTGGAAGTGGTAGGCGTCGAGGTTCTCGCTGCGGATGCGCAGGAGGAAGCGGTCGAAGATCGCGGTCAGCGTCTCGTCGCCCGGCACCTCGTTCGACGCGCCGAAGCACGAGAGGATCGGGCAGCGGAGCACGACGCCGCCGCTCGTGTACTTGCGCTCGTTCAGCAGGGTGAGCAGGGCGTTCAGGATCGCCGAGTTCGACTTGAACACCTCGTCGAGGAAGACGATCTCGGCCTCGGGCAACATCCCTTCCATGCGGCGCTGGTAGCGCCCCTCGCGGAACGCGTTGATGTCGACCGGGCCGAAGATCTCGTTCGGCTCGGTGAAGCGCGTCAGGAGGTACTCGAAGTAGCGCGCCTGGATGAGCTTCGCGAACATCCGGATGAGCGCGCTCTTGGCGGTGCCCGGCGGCCCGATGAGCACCGCGTGCTCGCCGGCGATGGTGGCGATGAGCAGCAGCCGGATGACCTCGTCCTTGCCGAGGAAGCGCGACTCGAGGGTGCGCGCGATCTGGTGGAGCCGCGCGGGGAGGTTCGACTGCTGCGGCGCTTGGGTCTGAGCCATCGGGGCTCGTAGAGTACACGAGCGGGCTCGCGCCGAAAACGCCTATTTCACTGCGTTTCCGTAGGGATCGAGCTTCTGCGGCGCGCCGAGGTGGAGCGTCTCGAGCGAGCTCTCCACCCTCGCGCCGTCGCCGACGACGATGACGCGCATGGTCCGCGGGTGGAGGTAGGCCTGCGCGACCCGCTTCACGTCGGCCTCGGTGACGGCGTCGACGCGCGCGAGGCGCTTCTCGAAGTCGTCGGCGGGGAGGTCGTACACGAAGAGCTCGGTGAGGGCGCTCGTGACGTCGCCGGTGGTCTCGAAGCGCGCCGGCATCGCGAGCTTGATCGAGTCCTTCGCGCCCTCGAGCTCGCTCGGGCTGACGCCCCCCGACAGGAGCGCGTTCAGCTCCTGGAAGACCTCGCCGATGGCGGGGGCCGTCTTGTCGGTGTGGACCGCCGCGCCGGCCGCGAACGGGCCCGGGCCGTGCCGCATCGAGAAGTACGAGCGCGCCCCGTAGGTGTAGGCGTTCTTCTCCCGGAGGTTCATGTTGATCCGGCTCGAGAACGTCCCCCCGAGGATGGCGTTCATCACCCACACCGCCTCGCGATCTTTGGTGGAGTGCGGGAGCCCGACCTCGGCGACGTAGATCTGCGACTGGGTGGCGTTGGGGCGATCGACGAACGACAGCCGCGGGGCGTCCTTCTTCGGCGCCGCGGGCTTCGGCACCGGCCTCACGGCCGCCGCCCCGGGCTCGGCCTTCGCCGCGCCAAACGTCTTCTCGAGCGCGGGCGCGATCTCGCCCTGGGTCACGTCGCCGCACACCGTGATCGCGATCCGTGACGGGGCGAACGCCGCGGCGTGGATCTTGGCGAGCTCGGCGCGCGTGATCTTCTTCACGTCGTCGATCTCGCCCGACATGGAGTGCCCGTAGGGGTGGGCGCGGCCGAACACCACCGCCGCGAGCGCGTTCTGGGCCATCGCCCCCGAGCTCTGCTTCTCTTGCTGCAAGCCGGCGATCCAGCGCGAGCGGAGGCGCTCGATCT
>JAEUKG010000110.1 GCA_016794325.1 Myxococcales bacterium
CGAAGATGAGCTTGTGGGCGGCGCCGTCCTGGTTCTTGGCGACGCCGTTCAGGATCACGTTGAGGGCGCCGATGCTTCCCTTCAGGTCCTCGGTCACCTTGGGATCGCCGAGCGAGCGCGTCGCGGTCTCGAGGTTGGCGACCGTGGCCTCGGTCTTGTTCGCGATCGACTCGAACTTGGCGGCGTAGCGCCCGAAGTCGAGCGGCTCCTCGGTGCGCAGCGCGGTCGTCGGCGCGAGCGCCGCCTTCTTCGGATCGCCGGGCGTGATCTCCACCATCTTGTCGCCGAGGAGCCCCTTGTTGGCGATCTTGGCGATGGAGTCCTCGCGCACGCGCACCGCCTCCGCCCTCGTGACCGAGATCGAGACGTGGATGCGCACGTCGGCGGGGTCGTCCGAGTGGCTCACCGAGGTGACGGTGCCGATGTCGAGGCCGCCCATGCGCACCGGCGCGCCCGGCTTTAGGCCGGCGACGTCGCTGAAGTCGGCCTGGAACGTGACCTTGGAGTCCCAGAAGCGCCGGCTGTCGCCGATCCCGAAGACGATGAGGATCGACACCACGATCCCGATCGAGACGAAGAGGCCGACCTTGAACGACCGAGACATCGCCCGCGATTGTAGCCGAACGGCCGGGCCGCGCTTCAGCTTTGGAGGAGGTCTTCCAGGCGCTCCTCGGCCGGCGCCTGGCCGTCGATGAAGGCCCGCACCGCCGGATCGGGGGTCGTACGGAAGAGCTCGGGCGGCCCCTCGAGGAGGACCCGGCCCTTGCCGACCATGACGATGCGGTCGGACACCGAAAACGCGGTGCTCATCTCGTGGGTCACGACGAGGCTCGTGAGGCCGAGGCGGTCGCGGATGCCCAGAATGAGGCGGTTGATGCGGGCGGTGTTCACCGGGTCGAGCCCCGTCGTCGGCTCGTCGTAGAGCATCACCTCGGGCTCGAGGGCGAGGGTGCGGGCGAGCCCCACCCGCTTCTTCATCCCGCCCGACAGATCGCTCGGCTTCATGCGCTCGATGCCGGGCAGGCCCACCGCGAGGAGCGAGCGCTGGACGCGCTCGCGGATCGCGGCCTCGTTCATCGTGCGCCAGTATTGCTCCCGGAGGCCGTAGGCCACGTTCTCGCCGACGTCGAGCGAGTCGAAGAGGGCGGCGCCCTGGAAGAGGTACGCGATGCGCCGGCGCACGCCGACGAGCTCGGGCTCGGTGAGCTTGGTGATGTCTTGCCCGTCGAAGGCGATGCGCCCCGAGTCGGCCGGGATGAGGCCGTTCAGCATCTTGAGGAGCACGCTCTTGCCCGAGCCGGAGCCCCCGAGGATGGTCACCGTCTCACCGCGGCGGATCTCGAGCGACAGATCGTCGTAGACGACCTTCTCGCCGAAGCGCTTCTTCACCCGCTCGAACGTGACGAGCACGTCGCTCACGATAGACCAACCACCGGCTGCGGTCCTGGGCCGCGGAGCGCGGGCGCGCGCCCGGTCAGCGGCTGTCGGCCTGCACCGACACCCACACGTCGTCGAGGCCCATCTCGGCCTTGGCGCTGAACGTGACCTGGAGATCGGCGACCTTGGCCGGCCGGCCGTTGACGACGACGCGCGTGCGCTTGGGGTCGAGGCGACCGGTGACGCCGCGGTTCGAGTGGAGCGGCGCGATGGTGAGGCTCTGGGCGTCGACCGCGGTGATCACGCCTTGCACGCGCCGCGCGGTGGAGAGGTCGGCGCGCGAGCCGCCGACGTCGCCGACCTCGGCCGAGGCGGCCCCGGCGACGGTCGCGAGCCAGAGTGCGAGCCCGATCATGGTGACACGGCGCATGGTTGGCGAGCCTTTCCGAGCGCGTCCCGGCGCCCGAACGAGATGCCCGGCGATAGCACGCGATCGGGCCCCGCGCACGCCAAGCGGGACCATTTTTCAAGCCGATGATCTTCCTTGGCTATTTGGCGCTCAGCGGCCGCGCCTCGCACGCGCCCGCCTCGTTGAGGTGGGCCGCCGACTGGGCGGCGGCGGCGAGGTAGCCGGCGAAGCTCGGGTGCGACGGCAGCGGCGTCGCGCCCGGATCGTAGCGGACCTGCTCGCCGGAGGCGGCGAAGTCGGAGACGAGGCTCCGCCGGGGGAGCGGCTCGCAGGCGCGCGACTTCACCTTCGTGATGTCGAACATGGCGAGGACGTCGATCGTCACCGACGCCGG
>JAEUKG010000123.1 GCA_016794325.1 Myxococcales bacterium
GTGCGCGCCTCGTCGAGGGGCCCGCGGTCGCCCGCGCGCACCGCGACCTCGGCCATGACCAGCCAGCGACCGAGGTGCCGCTCGGCGCTCCGCAGGACCTCGAGCGCCGGGGCGATCGCGACGGGGACCGGCGCGCGCCGCACCAGCGGCAGGAGCAGATCGACGCACAGCGAGATGCGGTGCGCCTCCTTGATCATGGGCGCGAGCTGCTTGAGCAGCGAGCCGTTCGACTCTTTGCGCACCACCCGAGCGACCTCGGCCGAAAACGCGAGGTGCGACTGGCGGCTCGCGGCGATCTTGCCGAGGAGCGGCCCGAGGTCGGCCGCGGCGTCGCGCGGGAG
Source organism: Myxococcales bacterium (assembly GCA_016794325.1). Lineage (GTDB taxonomy): Bacteria > Myxococcota_A > Polyangia > Polyangiales > Polyangiaceae > SXNL01. The sequence goes on from JAEUKG010000123.1 coordinate 342, forward strand.
CGCGCACGCGGCCGCGAAGGTGGCGGCGCCGCCCGCGTCGTCGCTCGCGAGCGCGCTCTTCACCGCGACGGGCGCGCGCTTGTCGCCGCACTCGCCGAGGCTTCGCACGCACGCGCTGTAGAGCTCACGGTCGAACGAGCGCCGACGGACGAGCACCTCGAGGGCGTCGTGGACGTGCCCGCGGAGCGCGGCGCTGTGAGGGCACAGGGCGCGCAGCGCGCCGCCGAGCTTGCTCTCGCTCGTCGGCCGCCGCTTGAGCGCGGCGTCGATCTCCGCCTCGAGGCGAGCGCGCGTCGCCTTGTCGACCGAGTCGGCCCGCGCGAGATCGGGGCGAGCTGCGCGCGGCGCGCGTGTCAGCTCGGTTCGCTTGGCTTTGGTGGCAGTCCCCATCCGTTCCCTTGCCCGTCCAGTCACCTTACCAGAGGCGTCGAGGCAGGCGATCGCTTTCTCGCCCGCACGACCACGGTCCGCGCGCGCGCTCGGGGCGCGGGCGCTTTCGCGCGCGCGCACCCCGAATGTCGTTGACACTTGGGGGTTGCACGCTTCGCGCGCGCCGCGTCACCCCTCGCGCGCGACCGCGAGCGAGAGCGACTCGCCCTCGACCTCGACGTCCTTGCCCCCGGGCGCGGCGCCCGTCGCCACCGCGACCGCGAGGCACTCGCCGGCGATGAGCTCGCGGTGCTTCTCCACGAGCGCCTCCACCCGCGCCGAGCCCTTCACCGCGACCCTCACGCGATCGCTGTACTCGAGGCCCTGATCTTTGCGTGCAGTCTGCACACGATTGAGGAGCTCGCGGACGAAGCCGAGGTCGCGCAGCTCGTCGTCGAGCCGCGTGTCGAGGACGACCACGCCCACCCGGTCGCCGGCGGCGGCGAAGCCCTCCTTCGTCTCGAAGGCGATCTCGAGATCCTCGCGGACGAGCTCCACCCCCGCGTGGCTCGTCTTCCCCTGGTCGAGGACCTCGGCGACCATCGACGCCGCGTCGTGGGCGCCGAGCGCGGCGAACGCCTTCTTGAGGTCCTGGGCCTGCTTGCCGAGCCCGCGCTGGCCGAGGGTGCGGAAGTTCGGCTTGAGCTTGTAGGAGACGAACTTCTCCACGTCGGCGCGGGGCACGAACGCCACCTCGAGGACGTTGAGCTCGTCGGCGATCATCTCCGCCGAGGCCGCGAGCGCGTCCTCCTGCGCGCGGTCGGCGACGATGACGTGCGCCGTCCGCAGCGGCTGCCGGACCTTGATCTTCTGGGACGTGCGGACCTGGAGCCCGAGGCTCACGACGTCGCGCACCGCGCTCATCTTGCGCGACAGCGCGCGGTCGACGTGGGGCTCGTTCGCCGTCGGCCACGCCTCGAGGTGCACGCTGTCCTTCGCCTTGCCCGCCGCCCGGGCGGCGCGGGTGAGGTTCTGCCACATCGCCTCGGCCTGGAACGGGACGAACGGCGCCATGACGAGGGTGAGCTCGACGAGGCACTCGTAGAGCGTCTCGAACGCGGCGCGCTTGTCGTCGTCCCAGCCGCTGCGCCAGAAGCGGGCGCGCGAGCGGCGGAGGTACCAGTTGGAGAGCGCGTCGACGAACGCCGTGATCTTCTGGGTCGCGGTGTAGACGTCGTAAGCGTCCATGTCGCGGGTCACGCCTTGGGTCGTGAGCGCGAGCTCGGAGAGGATCCAGCGGTCGAGCTCCGGACGCGCCTTCACGTCGGTGCGGGCCAGGGTGGCGTCGAAGGCGTCGATGCCCGCGTAGATGCAGAAGAAGGAGTAGACGTTGCGGAGCTTGACCAGCGTCTCCTTCTGCAGCGCGCGCACGTTCGAGAGCGAGTGCCGCGTGTTCGACCACGGCGGGCTCTGCGCGTAGAAGAACCAGCGGAAGGCGTCGGCGCCGGGCGCCGGCGACGCCGGGTCGCGCACGGTGACCTTCTCCTTCGCGGGCAGCCCCGGGACCTCGACCGGCCTCACGTTCGCCTTCTCGGTGGGGACGACCCCGAGCGCCTCGCGGTCGGACGCGTGCAGCACCGCCACGCGCCGGGGGAGGTGCTTGGCCGCCTTGATCACGACCTCGCGCGAGCGCTCGCCCTGCACGAGGACGACCCTCGCGCCGTCCTGGAGGTCCATGCCCTCGAGATCCTCGCGGGCGACGAGCGCAACCCCGGCCTCGGCCGCCACCTTGCCGTCGGCCGACGCGGCGAGCACCGCGAAGTCCATCGCGACGTCGTCGAGGATGATCTCGGGCGGGGTGTAGTTGCCCTTGGACTTGCTCTCCTTCTTCCCCTCCTTGTCGCACACGTGCCCGAGCACGATGCACGTCTTGAACGGGTGCGGGAACGCGCGCGCCGGCGAGAGGCCGTAGCGCTTCTGGGTGTCCGCGTCGAAGACGAGGGTGGAGATCATGAGCAGCGAGTAGAACCACCCGCGGGTCTGGTCGATCGCCTCGCTGATGAAGTCGGCGGGGAAGCTCTCGGCGAGCTTCTCCCGGCTGCCCGGCGCGTGGGGGAAGCCCCACTGGGCGAAGGGCATGCAGCCGGAGTCGAACCAGCAGTCGATGACCTCGGGCACGCGCTTCATCGTGCCGCCGCACCCCGCGGCCGCGCACGGGAACGTCACCTCGTCGATCCACGGCTTGTGCACCGCGAGGTGCTCCGACAGGCTGGGATCCTTGGCCTTGGCCGCCTCCCAGAACGAGAAGTCACCGCCGAGCTCGCGCAGGCGCGCCACGCTGTCGGGGGCGATCTCCTTGCCGCAGCTCTGGCAGACCCACACGTTGAGGGGCGTGCCCCAGTAGCGCTCGCGCGAGAGCGCCCAGTCGACGTTGTTGGCGAGGAAGTCGCCGAAGCGCCCGCTCTTGATGTGGTCGGGCAGCCAGCTCACCGTCTGGTTGTTGGCGATGGCCTGGTCGATGCGCGACGTCGTCTTGATGTACCAGGCGGGGCGGGCGAACTGGATGAGCGGATCGTTGTCGGCCCGCCAGCAGAACGGGTACTCGTGGCGGTAGGTCTCCGCGTGGAGGAGGACGCCGCGCTCCTTGAGCTCGTGGGCGATGTCCTTGTCGCAGTCCTTGACCCAGCGGCCCGCGTATTTCGCGAGCTCGGGCGCGAACGTCCCGTCGGGCGCGACCGCGCACAGGAGCGGCGCGGTGGGGCCGGCGAACTTGCGGTGAGCCACGAAGTCGTCCTCGCCGAACGCGGGGGCGATGTGGACGATGCCGGTGCCGGCGTCGAGGGTGACGAAGTCGGCCTCGATGATCCGCCATGTGTGCTTTCCGGTATAGAGATCGAACGGCGGGACGTACTCCTTGCCGACGAGCTCGGCCACCGGGATCGCGGGGCCGACCGTCACCTCGCCGAGCTTCTTCTCGAGCGCGGGGACGAGGCCCTTGGCGACGACGAGGCGCTTGCCCTTGGCGGCGATCTCCACGTATTCGAGCTTCGGGTTCACCGCCGCGTACATGTTCGACGGGAGCGTCCACGGGGTCGTCGTCCAGACGAGGAGCTCGCGCCCGGAGCCGTCGGTGAGCGGGAACGCGACGTACACGCTCGGGTCGTCGACGGTCTTGTACCCCTGCCCCACCTCGCCCGACGACAGCGCGGTGCCGCCCTGGGCCCACCACCACACGACCTTGTGGCCGCGGTAGAGGAGCCCCTCTTCGAACAGGCGCGACAGCGCCCACCACACGCTCTCGACGTACTCCTTGTGGTACGTGACGTACCCGGTCTTGAGGTCGAGCCAGAAGCCGATGCGCTCGGTGAGCTTCTCCCACTGGTCGGTGTAGCGGAACACCGACTCGATGCAGCGCTTGGCGAACGGCTCGACGCCGTACTCCTCGATCGCGGCCTTGCCGTGGATGCGGAGCTCCTTCTCCACCTCCACCTCGACCGGCAGGCCGTGGGTATCCCAACCGGCCTTGCGCGGCACGCGGTAGCCGCGCATCGTCTTGTAGCGCGGGTACAGGTCCTTCATCACGCGGGTGAGGACGTGCCCGTTGTGGGGCAACCCGTTCGCGGTCGGAGGGCCCTCGTAGAAGACGAACGTGGGCGCGCCCTCCCGGCCCTCGAGCGAGCGCTGGAAGACGCGGGCGGAGCGCCACAGCTCGAGGATCTCGGCCTCCTCCTTCGGGAAGTCGAGGGTCGTCGGGACCTTGGCGAAGAGGGGCTCGGCCATGGGGTCTCCCCTTACCACGTCTCGTGGATCGACTCGGGATCAGGTGAGGCCGGCGGGCCCTCTAAGTAGCCGGAACTCTTGAGTGCGACATCAGCCCTAATGTGGTCTGACGTATGCATGCCAGGCGTTCATGCAGTACGTCCGTCCGCACCGGGAGCTCGTGTTCGAGACGCCCTCGCGCGGCGGGCGGAGACCGCCGAGCCTCGACGACGACACCACCCTGCGGATGCAGGCGCGCCTCGAGCGCACCGCCTCGCTGCCGGCGTTCGAGGTCGCGCCCGCGGGGCCGCTGCCGACGCGCCCCCTCGACCTCCCGCCCGCGATGCGGGCCGCGATCCCGACGCCGATCCCTTGGCTCGAGGCCGCGCCTCCGCGCGCGGAGCGCCTGCCCATCTGGCCGATCTGGATCGTCCTCGCGGCGGCGGGCCTGGCGCTGCTCTTCCCCGAGCTGCAGCGCGCGCTCTTCAGCGCCGTCGAGGCGTTCGCCCGCTGATCCACGGCCGAACGCAGGGGCGACGCGCTCGCGCGCCCCACACCTCGAGCCCTCGCGCGATCAGCCCGCGGCGGCGGCCGGAGCCGACTTCGCCATCTTCTCGACCACGAGCTCCACCACGCTGTTCAGGTCCTTGATGCGCGGCAGCTCCGCGTCGTCGACCTTCACGGTGTACTGACGCTCGACGGCGGCGACGATCTCGACGCCCATCATCGAGTCGATCCCGAGGTCCTTGAAGGCCACGTCGTCGGGGATGGTGTCGACCTCCGAGATCTCGGAGATGAGGGCCCGCAGCTCTTCCTTCAAGTTGTCGTGGCTCATCGTGTCACCTTCTCAAATCGCATTAGGTAGGTCGGGGAGGAAAGGAGGCAAGTCAATGCAGGTCAATTCGCCATCTGCTGACGCTTCTCGACCACGTCGAGCAAGTTTTGCACGGTCTCGACCCCGGCGAGGGCCTCGTCCGGGAGCCTGATCTTCAAGCGCCGTTCCATCTCCCCCACGATCTCGAGCATCCCCAGCGAGTCGATGCCGAGCTCGCTGATCGGCGTCGCTTCTTCGATCTTCGAGAAATCGCGCTCCACCACCTCGGCGGCGATTTCCTTGAAGAGCTCGAGTCGGGTGTTGCGTTCCATCGTGTCGTTCCTTGGGTGTCCCGCTGGGGCACACATGTCGCCCGGGGGCAACATGCGTAGGGGCTTACGCGCCTTCGGTGGCGCCTTCCTGAGCGCTCGGTGAGGCGGCCTGCTCGAGGGCGCCGTCGAACGCTCCGTCCACGTACATTTGCTTCGTCTTGCGCCGCTGCGGCTTGCCGCTCGACGTGCGCGGGAGGGTGCCGAGCGGGATGACGACGACCTCGCGGACGTTGAGCGCGAAGTCGTCGTTCACGACCTTGGCGGCCGCCTCGCGGATGCTCTGCGCGTCGGCGCGCGTGCCCTCGACGCAGACGACGAGCTGCTCTTCGCCGCCCGCGTCGACCGAAAACGCGACGACGTTGCCGCGGCGGACGCCCGGCAGGTCGCCGACGGCCCACTCGATGTCGCTCGGGTAGAAGTTGCGGCCGCGGATGATGATGAGGTCCTTCAGCCGCCCGCAGACGTAGATCTCGCCGCCCGCGACGTAGCCGAGGTCGCCGGTGTGGAGCCAGCCGTCGCGGATCGCGCCCGCGGTGAGCTCCGGCTCGCCGTAGTAGCCGGCGCACACGCTCGGCCCCTTGACCACGATCTCGCCGACCTCGCGCTCGCCGAGGCGCGCGCCGCGCTCGTCGACGATCGCCACCTCGTGACCGGCGAACGAGCGACCGCACGAGACGATCTCCCGCCCGCCCTCGGCGCTCGCCGGGGACGCCTTGCCCTGCTCGAGCGCCTTGGGGTCCACGGCGTCGGCGGTGAGCCCCGCGCCGCGCGGGACGAAGCTGATCGCGAGCGTCGCCTCCGCCATCCCGTAGGACGCGAGGAAGGAGCGCCGGTCGAAGCCCGCGGGCGCCAGCTTGTCGGCGAAGTCGCGGAGCGTCTTGGCGTTGATGGGCTCGGCGCCGGAGCCCGTCGCGCGGAGCGGCGACAGATCGAGCTCGGCGAGGTCGCGCTCCTTCACCCGCTTGGCCACGAGCTGGAACGCGAAGTTCGGCGCGTAGGTGATCGTCCCCTTGTGGCGGGACAGCGCCTCGAGCCACACGCCGGGCCGGCGCACGAAGCTCGCGGTGGGGAGGAAGACGACGTCGACGGACCCGAACAGCGGGCCGATGACGAAGCCGATGAGCCCCATGTCGTGGAACATCGGCAGCCAGCTCACGCCCTTGTCGACGTCGATGTCGACGGCGAGGCCCTCCTTCACGAAGGCCTCCGTGTTCGCGCGGAGGTTGTCGTGGGTGACCACGACGCCCTTCGGCCGCGACGTGGAGCCCGAGGTGAACTGCAAGAACGCCGTGTCGCCCGGCTGGGCGTGCTCGATGAGGCTCCCGTGGTCGCCCGCGAGGTCGTCGACCGTGACGAGGCCGGTGAGGCTCGGGATGCGCGGCGCCGCCGGCGCGACGAACTCGCGCGACGACGCCGTCGTGACCATGAGCTTCGCGCCCGCCGCGCCCGCGATGTGGGTCACGGTGTCGTGGTAGACGTGGAGGTTGCGGAACGAGACCGCCGGGTACATCGGCACCGGGATCGCCCCCGCCATCACCGCGCCGATGAACGAGAGGACGAACTCCTCCCCCTCCGGCACCACGAGCGCGACGCGGTCGCCCTTGGCGACTCCGCGCGCGCGGAGGGCGGCCGCGCGGCGCGCCCCGAGACCGACGAGCTCGCCGAACGAGAACCAGCGCTCTTCGCCGTCGGCCCGGACGAAGGTAAAGCCGTGCCGAGACTCTCCCTGGAGGGCCTCCAGGGCGCGCGTCAGCGTCGGGGCGAAGGGGCGGCTGGCAGACATGGGTTCAGCGGTCGAAGCGCGGAGCCATTACTTCGGGAACCGCGATCACGCAAGGAGGCTTTTGCAAAGAAAACGCGCGTAGAAACGTGTGCAGCGAACGGTCTTACGCAGCGCGTTGTGCCCGCGCAGCGCACTGCGTCGTGTGCGCTCGAGCGCCCTCGACCAGACCCGCGCGGGCGGCTATAAGCCGCGTCGTGACCGAACGCGTGTTCATCACCGGCCTCGGCGTGATCAGCTCGATAGGTACGGGCAAAGAGGCGTTCTTCGCGTCGCTCGAGGCCGGAAAGAGCGGGATCACCCCCGTCGAGGCCTTCGACGCGGCCCGCATGGGTCGCAAATTCGGCGGTGAAGTCAAGGACTTCCGTGCGGCGGACCACCTCGCCCGCCACGAGGTCCGCACCCTCGGCCGCTGCTCGCAGATGGCCCTCGCCGCGGCTCGGATGGCTGCGCGCGACGCGGGCCTGGGCGAAGGCGCCCTCGCCGGTCCTCGGGTCTCGGTCGTCATGGGCACCACCATGGGCGACGCCGACGTCCTCGAGGTGCTCGACAAGGCGTTCATCACCCAGGGCCCCGAGGCCATCCGCCCGCCCGCCATCCCGCGGTACAGCGCCTCGCTCCTGCCCATCCACCTCGCGCGAGCCTTCGGCGCCGAGGGGGTGACCTTCACCCTGCCCGCCGCCTGCGCCGCCGGCAACTACTCGATCGGCTTCGCCGCCGATCTCATCCGCGCCGGCAAGGCCGACGCCGTCGTCGCCGGCGCGTCTGAGCTCCTGCAGCAGCTCCAGTTCGCCGGCTTCGTGAAGCTCCAGGCGATGGCGCCGGAGCGCTGCCAGCCCTTCGACAAGAACCGCCACGGCATCCTCCTCGGCGAGGGCGCCGGCGTGCTGGTGCTCGAGTCCGAGTCGCGGGCCAAGGCTCGCGGCGCGCGCATCCTGGCCGAGGTCGGGGCGATGGGCATCACCTGCGACGGCCACCACGTGACGCGCCCGCACCCCGACGCCTGGGGGAGCGTCACCGCGATGCGCCAGGCCATCGACAAGAGCGGCATCACCTCCGCCGACGTCGACTTCGTCAACGCCCACGGCACCGGCACGAAGGCGAACGACGTGGCCGAGACCAAGGTCATGCGCGAGGTCTTCGGCGACCGGCGGGTGCCGATCTCGAGCATGAAGAGCATGCTCGGGCACTGCATGGGCGCGGCGAGCGCGCTCGAGGCCATCGGCTGCGTCTTCACCCTCGAGCGCGGCGTGTACCCGCCCACCATCGGCTTCGAGACGCCGGATCCCGAGTGCGACGTCGAGCTCGTCGCCAACGTCTCCCGCAAGGGCAAGGCCGACATCGTGCTCAACAACTCGCTCGCCTTCGGCGGCTACAACGCGGTGGTGTGCCTCGCTCGCCCCGGCGTGTTGCCGGAGCCCACCGGGGGTGAGCCGTGAAGCCCCGCGCGATCACCGGCCTCGGCGTGCTGTCCGCCCTCGGCGCCGAGCGCGGCGAGGTCTTCGCCAGGATCCGCGAGAACGTGCCGCTCCGCAGCCGGACGCGCCCCGCGTCGCAGACGCTCGGCGAGGCCTACGCCGCCGCGGGCGCCTACGAGATCCCCGACTTCTCGCCGCAGAAGTACCTCGGCGAGAAGGGCCTCCGGCTCCTCGACCGCCTGACGCGCGTGCTCATCTGCACCGCGCGCCTCGCGCTCGCCGACGCCGGGATCAAGCAGAGCGGCGCCTTCCTCCGCCTCGCGCCCGAGGACGTCGGCCTCGTGTGCTCGAACGCCTTCGGCAGCCTCGAGGCCATCAACGATCTTCACCGCACCGCGACGCTCGAAGACACGCGCTACATCAACCCCGCCAAGTTCCCGAACACGGTGAGCAACACCGCGTGCGGCTACGTGAGCATCTGGGAGGAGCTGCGGGCCCTGAACGTCACCGTCTCCGACGGAACGCCCGGCGCGCTCGACGCCGCGTTCATCGCCGACATGCACATGTCGCTCGGGCGCGCGAAGGCGCTCCTCGTCGGCGGCGGCGAGGTGATGAGCGAGGCCCTGTGGGTCGCGTGGAACAAGCTCGGCATGGACCCGCTGGCCGTCCCCCTCGCCGAGGGCGCCGCGCTCGCGGTGATGGAGCCGCTCGAGGCGGCTCGCGGTCGCGGGGCTCCCGTCCTCGGGATCCTCGCCGGATACGGCAGCGCGTTCGAGGCTCCGACCCGGCGCCTGTTGCACCCGAGCCCGACGGCGATGGAGCGCGCCATCCGTTCGGCGCTCGACGACGCGCGCGTCGCGCCCGGCGAGGTCGATCTCGTCGTGAGCGGCGTGACGGGCATCTCGATGTTCGACGACGCCGAGCTGTCGGCGATCGGCGCCGCCGTCGGCGACGCCCCCGTCGCGGCGTCCAAGCGCCTCCTCGGCGAGACGCTCGGAGGCGCGGGCGCGATGTCGACCGCCGCCGCCCTCGCATGGATGGCAGAGACGTGCCCCCTTCCGCTCGTGCGCGGGCGCGCCCCCGAGCGCATCTCCACCGTGCTCGTCACCGAGCTTGGCCCCTACGGTAGCGCCTCCGCGCTCGTCCTGAAGGCAGCGACATGAACTGGATCCACGAAAAAGCAACGCGCGAGCTGGCGCGCATCCGCGAGGGCCGCGAGAAGCAGGTCTACCCCTACTTCCGCGAGTTCGAGGCGGGCGGGCTCCACACGAGCATCGCCGGCAAGCCGATCATCAACTTCAGCTCCAACGACTACCTCGGGCTCACCAACCACCCGAAGGTGAAGGAGGCGGCGAAGGCGGCGGTCGACAAGTACGCGTGCGGGCTCTCGAGCTCCCGCGTGCAGGCGACCACCGTCGAGCACGTGGAGCTCGAGCGCCGCCTCGCCAAGTGGTTCGGCTTCGAGTCGTGCCTCACGTTCACGACCGGCTACCAGGCCATGGTCGGCACGCTCATGGCGCTCGCCGACAAAGACACGACCCTCGTCCTCGACAGCTACTCCCACGCGTGCATCCTCGACGGAACCTTCCTCGCCGCCGGGATCCCGGGCCGCGCGCCCGAGGTGCGCTTCTTCAACCACAACTCCGCCAAGAGCCTCGAGCGCATCCTGAAGACCAAGGAGCGCAAGCACGCGATCGTCCTCGTCGAGGGCGTGTATTCGCTCGACGGCGACAAGGCGCCGCTCCGCGAGTTCGTGGAGATCTGCGCCCGCTACGACGCGCTCCTCCTCGTCGACGACGCGCACGGCACGGGCACCCTCGGCCGCCGCGGCACCGGCATCATCGAGGAGATGGGCCTCGAGGGAAAAGTCCCGCTCGTCGTCTCGACGTTCTCGAAGACGTTCGGCGGCATCGGCGGCATCCTGCTCGGCGACGGCGACGTCGTCGACCTCGTGAAGCACAACGCCCGGAGCTTCCTCTTCTCAGCGTCCCTCCCCGTCCCCATCGTCGCCGCCGCGTCGACCATCCTCGACATGCTCGAGGCCGACGGGCCGGCGCTCGTCGCCGAGCTGCACCAGAAGTCCGAATACATGCGCTCGGGCCTCAAGAAGATCGGCTTCGACCTCGGCAAGAGCGACACCCACATCATGCCGGTGATGTGCAAGGACGAGCGCAAGACGCTCTTCATGCACATCGCGCTCCTCGAGTGCGGCGTCCTCATGGTCCCGCTCACCTACCCGAGCGTGAAGCAGGGCGAGGAGCGCCTGCGCGTGAACGTGACGCGCGGCCACACCCAGGAGGACATCGACACCGCGGTGTCGCTCCTCGGGCAATACGGCGAGGCGTTCTTCGTCCTGTCGGGCGAGGACCTCGGCCCCCTCGAAGAGGGCGCCTGAGCGGCGGCCGCGGAGGCGGCCGCCCGCGCCACCCGCGCTGATCGCGAAAACATCGACGTCCCGGCCCCGGAATAGAGTAACTCACATATAAGTTACTAATCCCATGGAGCCGCGCATGATCGGAATCGACGCCCTCGGCCTCGCCGTCCCCGACGCCTTCCTCCCCCTCGCCGCGCTCGCCGCCCGGCGCGGCGTGCCCGAGGCCAAGCTCACCGCGGGGCTCGGCCTCCACGCGATGGCCGTCCCGAGCCCGGAGGACGACACGGTGACGCTCGCGGCGCGAGCGGCCGCGAGCGCGCTCGCGCGGGGCGGCGTTTCGCCGGGCGAGATCGGGCTCTGCGTGGTCGGCACCGAGACCGCGGTCGACCACTCCAAGCCCGTCGCGTCGTTCGTGCAGGGGCTCCTCGGGCTGCCGGCCTCGTGCCGCGTCTTCGAGGCCAAGCACGCGTGCTTCGGCGGCACCGCCGGGCTCATGGCCGCGCTCGACTGGATCCGCGCCGGGAGCGCTCGCGGCAAGAAGGCCCTCGTCGTGTGCTCCGACATCGCCCGCTACGGCATCGGCACGCCCGGCGAGCCGACGCAGGGCGCGGGCGCCGTCGCCCTCGTGGTGTCGGAGAGGCCCCGGCTCGTGGCGATCGACCCGGAGACGGTCGGGACGTACTCGCGCGACGTGATGGACTTCTGGAGGCCGCTCGACCGGAGCGACGCGCTCGTCGACGGCCACTACTCGGTGGAGTGTTACCTCGCCGCGCTGGACGGCGCGTTCGACGCCCACCGCGCGCTCGTCGGCGAGGCGGCCGCGCGCCCGGGCTACACCGACCGCTTCGCCGCGATGCTCTACCACGTGCCCTACCCCAAGATGGCGCAGAAGGCCCACGCGCGCCTCCGCGCGCGCGACGGCGACGACGCCCCGGAGGTGAGCTTCGAGGCCAAGGTCCGCGCGAGCCTCGCGCTCCCTCGCGTCGTCGGCAACGTGTACACCGGATCGCTCTACCTCGCCCTCGCGAGCCTCCTCGCGACGAGCGGCGGCCGCGACCTCGCCGGCGAGCGCGCGCTCTTCTTCAGCTACGGCAGCGGCTGCTGCGCCGAGCTCTTCACGGGGCAGATCATGCCGGGCGCGCAGGCCGCGCTCGCCGATCTCCCCGCCGCGCTCACGTCGAGGCGCGAGCTCACCGTCGACGAATACGAGGCGCTCTTCCAGGCGCGCGACGCGGCCCGAGCGCCGGCTCGCGCTCCCTCTGGCGCCTGGCCCCGCTTCCTCGGCGTCGAGGACGGCAAGCGCGTCTACGGCTGAGCGGACCGAAGGCGGACGAGCGCTCGGGCGACGTCTTCCACCGTCACCAGGCGCTCGACCTCGTCGTCCGGGACCACGACGCCGAGCTTGGCCTCGACGTCGGCGACGAGCTCCATCACGCCGAGGCTGTCGACGCCGAGGTCCTTCTGGATCGCGTCCGTCGGCTCGATCGCGCGCGCCTCGGGCACGTGGCGGCGAAGCAGGAGCCGGGTGGCGTCGAGCATCTCGTCGTAGGTCGCGCGGGTCATCACCCCCGAGTCTACGACGAAGGCGCCGGCGCGCGAGGCCAATCGGCGCGGAACGGCAGCGCGATCGCCCGCGCCGCCTCGCCCGGGCGCGCGGCGTCGGCGAGCGCGCGAACGACCGCCGCTCCGTGGGCGCCGGCCGCCGCGCACGCGGGCGCACGATCCGCGTCGACGCCGCCGAGCGCGAAGACGACGCACGACGGCGCGAGCGCGCGCGCCTCCGTCAGGGCCTCGGGCCCGCGCGCGGGGCCCTTGCCCGGCGTCGCGAACACCGGCGACACGACGACGCCGCCGAGCCCGCGGGCCTCGGCGAGCGCCGCGTCGGCGGCGGTGTGCGCCGAGCCGAGGACGAGGAGATCCCGCGGCAACCCCGGGGGCCCGGGAGGGCTGCCGAGGTGGAGGCCGCGCGCGCCGACCGCGCGCGCGAGCGCGACGTCGCGCTTGACGAACACGACGGCGGCGGGCGTCTCGATCGCGAGCCGGCGCGCGACCGCCGCGGTCCGGTCGCCGAGCTCGCGCACGACGACCCCGAGCGCGCCCCCGATCGCCCCCGCCGCGTCGCGCGCGGCGGCGACGATCGCGTCGTCGGACACGCGGGGGTCCGTGAAGAAGAGGAGGCGCGGCCAGCCCGCGCGATCAGCCGCCATCGCGAGCGGAGGTCGCCGGCGCGGGCGCGGGCGCTTGCCCGAGCTTCTCGCGCGCGGCGGAGGCGAAGCGGCTCGACGGGTACTTCTCGAGCATGAAGCGGAGCGTGTCGTCGGCGGCGCGCGCGTTGCCCTTCGCGCGGAAGTCCTCCGAGAGGTCCCAGAGCGCGTCGCCGGGGGTGTCCTCGTGACGGAGATCGGGATCGGGCTTTTTCGCGCACTGCATGGGCGCGAGCAACACGAGGGAGGCGATGAGGACGAGGCGGGTCATGGGGTCTACTCGATGAGCCCCGCGGTGGGGCTCGACGCGTTCGCGTAGCGCGCGCGCGGCATGCGCCCGGCGAGGAACGCGCGCCGGCCCGCCGACACCGCCTCGCGCATCGCGTGGGCCATGAGCACCGGGTCCTTGGCGTGGGCGATGGCGGTGTTCATCAACACGCCCTGGCAGCCGAGCTCCATCGCCACCGCGGCGTCGCTCGCGGTGCCGACGCCCGCGTCGACGATGACGGGGACCTTCGCGTGCTCGAGGATGATCGAGAGGTTGTGCGGGTTCCGGATCCCGAGCCCGCTGCCGATGGGCGCGGCGAGCGGCATCACGGCCGCGCAGCCCGCGTCCTCGAGCTTGCGGCACACGATCGGGTCGTCGATGCAATACGGCAGCACCGTGAAGCCCTCCTTCACGAGGACCTTCGCCGCGGCCACGGTCTCCTCGTTGTCGGGGTAGAGCGTCTTCGGATCGCCGATGACCTCGAGCTTGACCATGCCGTCCATGCCGAGCTCCCGGGCGAGCCGGAGCGTGCGGATCGCGTCGTCGGCGGTGTAGCAGCCCGCCGTGTTCGGCAAGAGGAGCCACGGCCGCTTGCCGGCCTCGGGCGCGCCGCCCAGGCCCCCGCGCCGCGCGAGGAGCGACATCAGCGAGCCCGACCCCCGATCGGCGAGGTCGACGCGCCGGAGGGCGACGGTGACGATCTCGGCGCCGGACGCGTCGACCGCGGCCTCGGTCTCCTCCACGCTCTTGTATTTGCCGGTCCCGACGATGAGCCGGCTCTCGAGCGTGCGGCCGGCGATGCTCCACGCGTCGTTCATGCCTCGACTGGATACCCCGCCGCCGCCGGGCGCGGCAAGGCCGATTCCGACCGGGGCGCCCGCCAGCGCCGGTGCAGCCAGAACCAGCTCTCCGGGTGCTGCCGAACGAAGGCGTCGAGCCAGCGCGTCGCCGCCGCGGCGGCGTCCGCGACCCAGCGCGCGCGCGGCACGTCGCCCCCGCGCGCGTGGGGCGGGACGACGCCGAGCACGGTCATCGCGTGGCGCCCGGCCGCGACGCGGCGCTGGGCCGCGACCACCACCGGGACCCCCGCGCGCGCCGCGAGGACGAACGGCGCGCGATCGACGTAGGCCTCGGCGCCGAGGAAATCGAGCACGATCCCGTGCTCGGGCCGGTCGGGCACCTGGTCGACGACGAGCGCGACGCTCTGCCCTGCGGCGAGCCGCGCGAGGCACGCGCGAGCCGCGCCCCGCGGAGCGATCGTGGCGACGCCGAGGCGGCGCCGGAGCGCCGCGAGCGCGCGATTGGCGGGGGCGTCGTGCAGCGGCTTGGCGACCACCGCCGACGGCGTGCGACGCGCGAGCCACGCCGCCGCGAGCTCCCAGTTCCCGGTGTGCGACGCCGCGATCACCACCGGCCCTCCCGCGAGCGCGCGGTCGAGCCGCGCCTCGCTCTCGCCGTCGAGCTCGATCACCGGGGGGCGCCTGGTGAGCGCGTGCGCGAGGAGCTCCACGAGCCCGACGCCGAGCGAGCGATAGACGGCCGCGGCGACGCGCGTTGGGCGCTCGACGTGAACGCGCGCGAGCGCGTCCTCGACGTGGCGACGCCGGACGCGGAACGCGGCTCCGGCGAGCCACCCGAGGAGCGCGCCGAGGAGCTCGATCACCCGCCGAAGCCGGCCGTTCGCCGCGTGGTCTGCGCGTTCTGCCCCTCGGTGCCGAGGGCGAACAGATCGCTGCGGACCATCACGAAGAGCTCCTTCTTGTGGGTGCGCGCGAGGACGAGGTCGCCCTCGCTCTTCACCGAGTCGACCCGCGAGACGGTGAGCGTGCCGCCGTCGTGCGACGCGTAGAGCGTGAGCGTCGTCCCCTCCGGCATCGTGTGGTAGCCCTCTTTGTCCGCCTTCGCCGAGAGCGCCTTCAGCGCGTGGTCGAGCTCTTCTCGTGTCATGGTAGGAGACGAATATCCCGGGGGCGCCGGTGCATCAAGAGCGCCCTTTCCGTGGTACGATCGGGCCGTGGCCGCCGAGACGCCGGGAAAGCCGCACCCCGACGAGATCGTCGTCTTGCGCGACGTGAAGAAGTCGTTCGGCGAGGGCCAGGACGTGCTGAAGGGCGTGGATCTGGTCGCCCGCCGCGGCGAGACCACCGTCATCATCGGCGGGTCCGGCGCCGGCAAGACGACGCTGCTCCGCCACATCGTCGCCCTCGAGCAGCCCACCTCGGGCGAGATCTACATCGACGGCGAGAACATCGTGGGGCTCTCGGAGCGCCAGCTCAACCGCGTCCGCCAGAAGTTCGGGATGGTCTACCAGTACGCGGCCCTCCTCGACTCCTGCACGGTCATGGAGAACGTCGCGTTCCCCCTCGTCGAGCACACCAAGAAGCCGCTGAAGGAGATCGAGGCGAAGGTCGTCGACACGCTGAAGATCCTCGGCCTCGATCCCGACGTGACCAAGAAGTTCCCCGCCGAGCTCTCGGGCGGCATGCGCAAGCGCGTGGGGCTCGCGCGCGCGCTCATGCTCGAGCCGCCGATCCTCGTCTACGACGAGCCGACGAGCGGGCTCGACCCGCTGACCAGCCGCGTCGTCGACGATCTCATCGAGGAGATGCGGGTTCGCTTCAACGTGACGAGCGTCGTCATCTCCCACGACATCACGAGCTGCTTCCGGATCGCGCACCAGGCGATCCTCCTCATCAAGGGGAAGGTCGTCGCCCGCGGTAGCCCCGACGAGCTCGCCGGCGGCGACAGCGAGGTGGCGCGCGACTTCGTCCGTCAGTCGGGGGTGGATGTGCGACAAGTAGGTCGCGTCTCCAAGGGCTGACGGGCGCGCGCGGGCGCGCGAGCTATAGTTAATCATGCAGCCGGCCCCGGCAGCGAAGACCGACACCAAGGCGACCGTCGCCTTGTCGCTCGGGATCCTCGCGGTCACGTGCGCCGGGCCGCTCGCCGGGATCCCGGCGTTCGTGATCGGCGCGGTCGCGCACCGCGACGCCGATCGTTCGCGTGGGGCCATCCGCGGGGGCGGGATGGCGGTCGCGGCGATGATCCTCGGCGTGCTCGGGACGGCGATGACGGTGGCGGCCGGCGTCGCGATCGCCGTCGTCTCGCTCCATCGGCCCACCTTGCTCGCCGAGCCCAATCACCCCGTGATCCCGCGTGTATCCTACACGGATTCGCCGGGCCCGCTGTCGGAGCCGGGCCGCGCGTCGCCGAGCACCGGCGCCATCGAGACCGTCGAGCTCGGGCGCGGCGATCTGAGGACCCTGCGGGGACAGCTCAAGGCCGCCGACGAGCGCGCGAAGAAGCGCGACAAGCAGATGCTCGTGTTCCTCACCACCAAGAAGTGCGGGCCGTGCCGGGAGTTCGAGAGCGGGCTCATCGACCCGCGCATGCAGAAGGCCTTCCTGGGCACGGTGCTCGTGAAGGTCGACGTCGAGGAGTTCCGCACCGAGCTCGAGCACTTCCGGATGGACGTGGACACCGTGCCCTGGTTCTTCCGCCTCGACGACCGCCTGCGCGCGGTGGACGCCATCAGCGCCGCCGAGTGGGAGGACAACGTCCCCGGCAACATGGCGCCGGTGTTCGAGTCGTTCTTCGCCGGGACCTACGGCAAGCGGAAGCTCCCGCCGCCGCTCGGCACGACGCTCTGACCGTCAGCGGAAGGCCTCCGCGGCCTCGCGGAGGGTGACGAACGTGGTTCCTGCGCGCAACAGCGCCTCGCACGCCGCCGCGAGCGCGGCGAGCTTCCGCGGCGTGGGCACGCGGACGTCGGGCTGGTGGGGGCGGAGCGCCTCGAGCCCGTCGGAGGTGTCGAGCACGTCGATGCCGTGGAGCTCGAGGTTCACGTGGGGCTCGCCCACGCACGCGCGCGCGAGCCAGCGCGCCCGGGTGGGCCCCGCGAGCGTCACCGACGTGCCGATGAAGGGGAGCCGCGGGCCGCGGGTGACCTGGATCGGCAGCTCGACGATCCCGCTGCCGCGGCGGAAATACGGGCGGCCGACGCGGTAGGGTCGCGTGGGCGCGAGCAGCACGCGCGGGTCGTCCACGACCGAGCGGCTCTGCCGCCCGCGCGCGCGGATGAGGCCGATCGCCGCCGTCTTCGCGCCGTAATACGCGGGGCACGGGAAGACCGACGAGTCGTACGCGACCCCGAGCTCCTCGAGCACGCCGAAGACCTCGTCGGTGATCGTGTAGCCCGGCGCGCGGAAGCCGACGGGCCGCTCGCCCGACGCGGCGTGCGCGGCGTCGATGCCGCCCTGGATCTGCCGCGCGATCTCGTCGCGCCCGAGGCGCGTGAGGTCGTAGCGGTGATCGAGCGAGTGGTTCGCGATCTCGTGGCCGCGCTCGCGCATGCGGGCGAGCGCCGCGCTCGCCTCGGGGCGCGCGAGATCGCGGCCGATGGCGAAGAGCGTGAGCGGCACGCCGAGCGACCGCGCGAGATCGTCCAGGCGATCCAGCGCGACGTCGTACACGAGGCCCGCCGCGCGCTCCGGCGCCGTGAGCCCGTGGATCTCGAAATAACAAGGGATCTCGTCGAGATCCACGCTCAGCGACGCCAGCCGTGACGAGCCCACGGAGGCATCTTAGACCGACCGCGGCCCGGCGTCCGCGGTCGTTCGCGCGCGTTCGGGATGACCGACTACTGCGCCTTGAGGATCTTCTCCGACGCGCCCTGAGGCGCCGCGGGCACGGTCGCGCCGCCGCGGCTGAGCGCCCCCTGCCCCGCGCCGCCCGCGCCTGGCGTGATCACCGTGTCCGCGTCCATCTTCGGCGCGTCGCCGATGTGGACGACGCCGATCGAAGGCCCGGCCGCGCCGTGCCCGCTGACGCCGGACCTCCCGCCCGGACCGCCGTCGCCGCCCTTGCCACCGTAGCAGGTGATGATCAGGCCGCCGATGGTGGTGCATTGCTGCGTGTTGGGAACGGGGACTCCGCCCAGAGCCCCGACTTGCCCCGCCGTTTCAGGTGAGCCCAGAGAGCCACGCCCCGCACGTCCACCCGCTGCGGCTCGCACATCGGACCTCTCCAGCGTGATCGAGCTCGACACGGAGTAGATGGCGATACTCCCCCCTCCACCGCGGCCTGCACCACCCGCGAGTCCAGGGCATCCTCCTGCACCGCCGCCGCCGCCCGCTCCACCCCACCGGTGCAGGGCATCCGTCCGGGCCCAGGACATCGCAGAGCCGCCACCGCCCCCCTGGCCCGGCTTCCCATCGGTTCCGTTCGAGCCGTCGCCCACCGCTGGGCCGAGCTCACCGAACGTGAGGCCTCCGTTCGTTCCATCATTGCCTGCCGCCCCTGCCGCGCCGTTGTCGCCGGCGGTTCCCGTGCGATACGGCGGGGTCCCCCCCGTGTCGATCAGGCCCCCACGCGCGGTCTGCGCGTTCGCGGCTGCGGGCAGTCCAGAGCTCGGTGCGGTCCTCAGATTCCCGTCATCCCAGTGGCCTGCGTCCCCGCCTGCCCCACCGGGGCCCGTCCCGATGGGACCCGGCCCCCCAGTGCACTCTGCGGTCCCGCCACCGCCACCGGCCCTCGCGTAGTGAAGACCGCCGGCGCCGACGCAAGCGACGCCGCCCCCGGGCACGCACGTCTCTTCGTCGAGTCCCTTCTCGGGCGACTTCAGGACGTTCGCCGTGAGTGATGGTGCGACAGCACCGTCGATTCCGTCGCGGCCCTTGCCGGCGCGGATCGTCGACTTGCTGATCGTGAGCGCGCTCGAGCTCTTCACGAACACGCCGACCGAGCTGTTCTGGAACGGCTCGCGCTCGTCGGGCGAGCCCGCGCCGAAGTCCGGGGCCACGATCTGGAAGCCCTCGATGCGCGTCGGCTTGACGGCCGCCTCGACGCGGACGGCGGGGCTCTTCGGCGACGCGATGGTCGCGCGCTTGCTCTCGTCGAGCTTCCACTCGACGGCGCCGCAGTCGAAGTATCCGTACGCGGATACTCCGTCGATCCACGCCAGCGTCTCGGCGTACGTCTCGGCGCACACGAGGACGCGCTTGCCCTCGATCTGGCCCTTGCGGAGCCCCGCGGCGAGGGTCGCGAGCGGCTTGGTCATCGAGCCGTCGTTCTGGTCGTTCCCCTTGGACGCGGACACGAAGACCCCCTCGAGCGGCTTGCCGTCGACGCCCGGGGGCTTCGCGTTCTCCTCCGGCGGCGCCGCAGGGCCGCCGCTGCTGCCGCCCGGTTCGGTCTTGGGGTCGTCGGCGGAGAACACCCCGCAAGCCGTGACCGACAAGACCAGCGCGATCCAAGAAAGCCGATGGCTACGCATCCCGTTCCACCTTCCCCGCGGCGACCCGCGAACCGTACGAATATAGCGCGCCCCAGGGCGCGCGAGGGGCTACTGCCCCGCCTTGACGATCTTCTCCGACGCGCCCTTGGGGGACTCGGGGATCACGGCCGCCCCTGCTTGCACGCGAGGTGCTCCGTCACCACCTTCGCCCGGAGTGAGCACTGTGTCCGCGCTCATGCGTGGAGCCGCGCCGAAGTGGACGAGCGCCAGCGACGGCCCCGCAGCGCCATGTCCGCTGACGCCCGCGCGACCGCCCGCGCCTCCGTTTCCGCCGACCGCGCCGGTGCAGTTGACGGGGTTCCCGCCGGCGTCGGTGCACGCCGTCCCAACGGGCCGCGGGACACCTCCGGCGGCTCCCGACTGGCCGTCGGTGCTGAGCGAGCCGAGCGTCCCGACGCCTGCCCGCCCGCCCTTCGACGAGGTGATCGTCACCCGCTCGAGGCTCAGATCGCTCTGCACGACCAGTAGCCCGAGGCTCGCGCCCCCGCCGAGCCCGGGCTCGCCGGCCAAGCCGGGACAGCCCCCGGCGCCGCCGCCGCCGCCCGAAGCGCCCTGGTTGTGCGTGTCCATCCCGGCTCGAAACGTCTGCCCAGCACCACCACCGCCCCCCTGGCCACCCGCGCCGCTCGTTCCGCGCGTACCATCGCCAGGGGCGAAGCCGGACTCCGAGAGCACCGCAACGCCGTTGACCCCGTCGGTTCCCGATGCGCCCGTCGCGCCCGTGTCGCCGTTGAACCCCGCGATGAACACGTTTCCGTTGAGCGGAGGTAGGAGCGCTCCTCCCTTCGCGGTGCCCGGGGTCGCAGACGTCGGCAGTCCTGGGGTCGGGGAGGTGCGCTCGCCGACGGCCGAGAGCAGAGTGCCACCGAAGCCTCCGTCCCAGTGGCCACCGTCGCCGCCCGCTCCGCCCGGGCCCGGCTGGCTGACGCCGGGCGGCGCGGCGTCGCAGTGGGCCTGCCCACCGAGGCCACCCGCCTGACCGGCGTGAGCGACCGTGCACGCCGCGGACGCGGTGCACAGCGTCTCGTTCACGCCGATCTGCGGGGCGCGATCGTCCACCCGGACGAGCGGCGGCGGGTTGGTTCCGTCGACGCCGTCGCGGCCTTTGCCCGCCTTGAGGGTGCTCTTGCTGATCGTGAGCGCGGACGAGCCCTTCACGAAGGCCGCGATGGAGCTGTTCTGCAGCGGCTCGCGCTCGTCGGGGGAGCCCTCGCCGAGGTCGGGGGCCACGATCTCGAAGCCCTCGATGCGGGTCGGCTGGTTGAT
>JAEUKG010000135.1 GCA_016794325.1 Myxococcales bacterium
GCCCCGGGCCTCTACTCGCTCTCGCTCCCCTGAGCGCGGGCCCCACGCGCGGAGGGGCAGGGCACCGCCGAAGAGCGGCTCCGCCCCCCGCATTCGCGTGAGCCCTCGCCCGGTCGGCGCCGTCCTGGTGGACGCTGCGAACCGACCGGCGCGGGGGCTCCGCCTTTTGTGGTGCTCCACCACCGCGCGCGCGCCTCGTGTTAGCCTCGGATCGTGGGCATGCTGCCGCGAGTGCGGACGCTGAAGGAGCTCGTCGTGTTCGGCTACGCCGCGCACGGCGCGTCGAGCGTCACCCGTCAGCGCATCGCGCGCTTCGCCAAGCGCGTCGGCGACGCCGCCAAGGTCTCGATGTCGCTCGTCGAGACGGGCTCCTACGAGGAGCTCGGCAAGGCGTGCGCCGCCGGCCACATCGACCTCGCGTGGCTGCCGCCCATCCCGTTCATCGCCCTCGAGCGCCGCGGCATGGTGACGGCGCTCGTCACCCAGCGCCGCGGCGGAGGCTCGCGCTTCCACTCCGCGCTCAACGTGGCGCGGCACGCGCTCTTCACGACCGCCGCCGACCTCGTGGGTCCCCGGGCGGCGTGGGTCGACCCCTACAGCGCGGCGGGCTTCGTCCTCCCGCGCGTCGGCCTCGCGTCGCTCGGCGTCGACCCGCGGGTCGCGTTCTCCGACGAGCGCTTCTACCGCTCGCACGACGCGGTGGTGCGGGCGGTCATCGCCGGGCGCGCCGATTTCGGTGCAACCTACACGGACGTGGACCGCTTCGGCACGACCCGCCGCGGGCCTTGGCTCGACATCGAGGGCGCCGAGCAGTCGATCCGCGTGCTCACGCGCTTCGGCGCCATCCCCGGCGACGTCATCGCCGCCCGCAGCGCGCTCTCCGAGGATCTCCGCGCCAAGCTCACCCGCGCGCTCCTCTTCGTCGCCAAAGACAAGGAGAACCGGAGCCTCCTCCGCGGCGCCTTCGGCTCCGACGACCTCGGCAAGTGGGATCCGGTCGGCTACGCCGAGCTCCGGACCCTCACCGAGCAGGCCGCGTCCGACGGCCTCCTCGACGCCGACGACATGGCGGAGGTGTCGGACGGCACGCCGATGTTCGGGGTGCGCGCGATCTCCACCCGCGAGGGCTGAGTCGCGCCGCGGCGCGCGTCAGCGCTCGACCTCGCGCAAGAACGCGGCGAGCTCCGCCCAATACGCCTCCGGCATCGGGTCGTTGTGGCCGCCGCTCTCGGACGCGAAGAACCGCTTGGGCGCCGACGGCGCGGCGTCGAAGAGCGCGCGCCCGAGCACGAACGGGATCACCTCGTCGTGCCTGGCGTGCGCGGCGAAGAGCGGCCCCCGGTACCTCTGGATCGTCTCGCGGGAGGGGAAGCGGTTCTTCATCAGGAGCCCGGTGGGCACCCACGGATAGTGGCTGCCCGCCGCGTGCGGCAGCTCGTCGAACGTGTTCTCGAGCACGAGGGCGCGCGCCGGCCGCACCGAGGCGACGTGCACCGCGACCGCGCCGCCGAGCGAGTGCCCCATCACCACGATCGGACCGCCGCCGGCGAGCCGCGACAGCTCGTCGAACGCGGCCTCGCCGTCCTCGTAGAGGGCGCGCTCGCTCGGCGCGCCGGCGCTCTTGCCGTACCCCCGGTAGTCCACGGCGAGCACGTCGGCCGCGAGCGACTCCGAGAGCGACGCGAGCGGGCGCGCGAGGAGGTACGCGTTCCCTCCGTTGCCGTGGAAGAAGAGCACGTGGCGGCGCGCGCCTTCGCGCCGGAAGTGGAGCGCGTGGATGGTCGCGCCGCCCCGGGTGGTGAGGGCGCGGTCCTCGAAGCCGCCGCCGAAGGTGCGCTCCATGCCCTCGCTGTAGGGGAGGGGGTGATACACGAGCGAGTCCTCGCTCGCGCGGAGGAGCGCGAGGAGGAGCGCGTAGACGACGGCGATCGCCGAGACGCCTCCGAGGACCCACCGCCGCGCGCGCATCGCGGCGATCGTAGCCGAACGCCGCCAAGTGCGCGTGGAGCTTGACGATTCGGCGTCGCAAAAAAAAAGACGCGGCGCCCCGATAACGGTCGAGGCCGCGGGAGCGTCTCGTGGACATGAGGTACCGAACATCGTGAAAACGCGCGCACTCTTGACCATCGCCGGCTGCGTGAGCCTCACCGTCGGGGCGTGCGAGGCCACGTCCCGCGCGTCGTCCGACGCGCCGCCGACCGCAGCGACCACGACCTCCGCGCCGGCGGTGAGGCCGCTCGTCGACCGAGACGGGCGGCCGCTGCCCGGCAACGTGGTGAGCAAGGTCCCGCCGCCGCCCGCCGACGCGGGAGCGGATCGATGACCGCGGCGGCGCTCCGCGATCGCGCCGAGGAGCCGCTCGAGCTCGAGTGGCTCGGCGGCGCGCCCGAGGCGCGCCTGCGCCGCCGCCGGCCGGGGATGGACGATCTCCCGTGGGGCACGCTCGACGTCCACGCGCTCGGCGAGGCCGCGGTGCTCGAGGCGCGGAGGGTGTGGACCCAGGGCGCGTTCACCGAATACGCGAGCGCCGCGGGCTTCAACCTCATGGCCGCGCTCTTCCTCGAGTGCCGCGCGCCCGTCGACCTCACCGCCGCCGCCGCCGACTGCGTCGTCGACGAGATGGACCACGTCGAGCTCGTCGCCAGGCTCCTCATGGAGCTCGGCGGGGCGGCGCCGCTCGTCGCCGACTTCGGCGCGCTCGCGCCCGTGACGACGCCGGGGGAGCGGCCCGTCGTGCGCGCGGCCGAGGTGGCGCTCAAGGTCTCGTGCGTCGGCGAGGCGCTCAGCGTGCCCGCGATCGCCCACGCCCACGCCGCGGCGAGCGCGCCCCTGGTGCGCGCGGTGCTCCGGCGGCTGCTCCGCGACGAGGGCAGCCACGCGCGCGTCGGCGCGTGGTTCTTCGAGTGGGCGGGGGATCGGCTGAGCCGCGGCGATCGCGAGCACCTCGGGCGCGTCGCCCGGAGCGCGATCGACGCGTACGCGCCGCTCCTCTCGCCCCCCGCCTGCGAGGCGTGCCACCTGCCGCCCGATCTCGGCGGCGGCGCCGGCGGCACGGCCGCGCACGCGCGGGCGCTGCGCGCCGCGGTCGACGAGCGGGTGATCCCCGGCCTCGCGCGCCTCGGGATCGCCGTGCCCAGCTGATCGCCCTGGGCGTGTCCCTGAACGGGTTCGGTCTTCCCGTGCCCGTGCCCGTGCCCGTGCCCGATCGGGTCCGAACGGAAGTTCTTGTGGTCACTGCACGAGGTTTCCATCGGGTCGGCGGCGTGCTCCATTGGGCGCGTGGTTCGCCGACAGCTTCGCGATGAGCAGTGGTTGAG
>JAEUKG010000141.1 GCA_016794325.1 Myxococcales bacterium
CCGCCGGTCACTCGAGGTGACGACGAGGCGCGCGCGCTGCTCGCGACCGCGCGCGCGGGCGTCCACATCGCCCTTCGGGACTTCGATCGCGCCGCCGAGCTCCTCCGAGAAGCGCAGGCGTTCCCGTCGCTGGCGCTCCCGGGGCGCCTCGCGCTCCTCGAGCGCGCCGACCGGCTCGACGAGGCGCTCGAGGCCGCGGGTGCCGCGCCCGCCGAGGCGCGCGCCGGCTACAGCGTCTCGATGATGGTCGCGCGGCTGCTCCTGTCGCGAGGCCGCCGCGAGGAGGCCCTCGCCGAGCTGCGGCGCGCTTCGGTCGCGACGGAGTGCGCCACGGTGACGGCTTTGCTCGCCGAGGTCGAGCTCGACCTCGGGCTGCTCTCCGAGGCGGAGGCCTCGGTGGCGGAGTGCGCGCGACGCATGCCCCTCGCCGACGGGGACGCCGCCGAGAGCCTCGACGCGCGCGCCGCCGAGATCGCCTACCGACGCGGCGACCGGCCGCGCGCGCTCGCGCTCTTCGAGCGCGTCCCTCGCCTCGCCGACCTCGCGAGCGCGATCCGCGAGAGCCCCGACGGCAAGCGCGTGGTCCACGACGTCCCGTTCGTCCGCCAAGACTGGATGACGTGCGCCCCCGCGACGCTCACCGCGCTCGCGTTGTTCTTCGAGCGCCCCACCGACCACGACGAGGTCGCGAGCCGCATCTGCTACGACGGCACGCCGTCGCACGCGCAGCGGCGGTGGGCCACCGGGGCGGGCTTCGTCGCCCGCGAGCTGACGCTCACGTGGGACGCCGCGGTCGCCCTCGTCGACGCCGGGCTCCCGTTCGCCGTGACGACGGTGGAGGCGACGAGCGGGCACATCCGCGCGGTCATCGGGTACGACGCCGCGCGTGGGACGCTCCTCTTGCGCGAGCCGTCCATCCCCATCGTCCTCGAGGGGCGCGCGCGCCAGCTCCTCGCGCGCTACGCCGCCCATGGCCCGCGCGCCCTCGTCATCGTCCCCGCGGAGCAGGCGTCCAGGCTCGAGGGCCTCCGCTTGCCGGACTCCGAGCGCTACGACCAGCTCCACGCGGCGATGCTGGCGCTCGACGCCCACGACCGCGCGCGCGCAGCCGAAATCGTGGGAGAGCTCCGCGCGGCCTCTCCGGCGGCCCACCCGGTCGCGCTCGCCGCGCGGCGAGCGCTCGCGACCTACGACGACGACCCGGAGGCCATGCTCCAGGTGGCTCGCGAGATGGTCGCCGCCTTCCCCGCCGACGCGAACGCGCACGCGTTCCTCGCCTCGTCCCTGGTCGACAAGGCCGCCCGTGACGCGCGCGTCGAAGCGCTGCGCCGCGCGGCGGAGGTCGCGGATCACCCGGTGTTCGACGCGCTCCTCGCGACGGAGCTCTCGGGCGACGCGCGCGAGCTGCCGCGCGCGCGTCGCCTCCTCCGGCGTGCGCTGTCGCGGGAGCCGAGCGCGCCCGTGCTCGCGACCCTCGCCGGGCTCGTCAGCCAATCCGGCGACGCCGACGGCGGGCGCGAGCTCCTGCGCCTCGCTGCCTGCGTGGATCCGCTCCACGAAGGCATCGCCGCCGCGTTCGCCCGCGAGCTCCTCGCGGTGGGCCGGCCCGCCGACGCGGCGGCGCACCTCGCGGGACGCGACGCCTCCCTCGGCGCGCGCAACGCGGGTCCGACCATCACCTACCTCGACTGGCTGGCAGCCGCGGGGGAGAGCACTCGCTGCGTGGACGTCCTCGACGCGGCCCTCGCCCGGCGCCCCGACGACGGAGCCCTCGCCTGCGCGGCCGCCGAGACGCTCGCTCGCGTCGGCGAGCGGCGGCGCGCCGCCGACCTCGTGGCCTCCGCCGAGGGCCACGTGGCCCGGTCGACGCTGCTCGCGGCGCGCGCGACCATCGCCTACCTCGCGGGCGACGAC
Source organism: Myxococcales bacterium (assembly GCA_016794325.1). Classification (GTDB taxonomy): domain Bacteria; phylum Myxococcota_A; class Polyangia; order Polyangiales; family Polyangiaceae; genus SXNL01. Next base: position 1,915 of record JAEUKG010000141.1, read on the forward strand.
GCCGCGAGCCTCTCCGCCTACCGCGAGCTGCTCGAGCTCGACCCGAGCGACGCCAAGGCGCACCGCAGCGTCGCCGAGACGACGCTCGCGAAGACGGGGCCGGTCGAGGCGGCGCGCTACCTCGAGGGCGTCGCCGCCCGGCACGCGCACAACCTCGGGCTCGCCTCGATGTGGGCCTCGGCCTCGTCGTTGGTCTCGCCGGAGGAGCACGAGCGCGTCGCTGCCACGTGCGTGGAGCGATTCCCCGAGAGCGCGTGGGCGCTCCGTGAGCACGCCATCGCGCTCGCCGAGCGCGGCGAGCACGCTCGCGCGGAGGCCCGGCTCGGAGAGGCGAGCGCGCGGGACCCGGCCTCGTACTCCCGGTACGCGACCGCGGGTCGCGTCCACGCGCTCGCCGGGCGGTGGACCGAGGCCCGCGACGCGCTCCGCGAGGCGCTTCGGCGCGACGTCGACGCCGAGGGAGCGCTCACGAGCCTCCTCGCCGCCGCGTCCGAGCTCGGCACGGAGGCAGAGGAGCTCGAGGCGACGCGAGAGCTCGTGACGGCGAGCTCGTCGAGCGGCGCCGCGGTCCTCGCGTGGTTCGGCCAGGCCGCCGTCATCCTCGGTGGAGCCGCGCTGGTGGAAAGCGCGCGACGGCTCCGCGAGCGCAGGCCCGAGCTCTGGGCCACGTGGTGGGCGGTCGCGAGCGCAACCCGCACCGTCGGGGACCGCGAGCTCGCGCAGTCGACGCTCGCGGAGGCGCAGCGTGTCTTCCCGCGGGTGGCCGCCATCGCCAAGAGCCTCGCCGACCTCGCTCGCGACGCCGGCGACGACGACGGCGAGCGGAGCGCGCTCTCGCGAGCCCTCGAGCTCGAGCCGCGCGACGCGCGGCTCCTGCGGCGCGCGGCAGGCCTCGCGGCGCGGATGGGAGACCACGGAGGCGCGCGATCGCTGCGCGAGCGCGCCTTCACCGCGGCCCCGCTCGATGCCGACGTGGTCGCGGAGCACGCGCGGGCGCTGCACTCCGAGGGCGACGGGGCGGGCGCGACCGCGCGCCTCCGCGCCGCCGCGCCGTGCATGCCGAGGAGCGCCGCGGTCTGGGCCGCGTTCGTGACCGTCGACCCCTCGGCCGCCCTCGGCTGCGCGCGCGAGCTCTTCGCGGCGCGGCGCGACGTCGACACCGCCATCGGCCTCGCCTACGTCCTCGCCGACGTGGGGACCCTCCACGAGGCCGTCGGCGTGTTGACGTCGCTCGCGATGCCGGCGCGCGGCGACCCCGACGTGCGAGACCTGGTCGCCGTGCTCCTGCTCGAGCAAGACATGCCGCAGGAAGCGCTCGCCGAGTGCCAGTGGGGCACCCCCCACACCACGGTCCGCGGGCGCGGGGCCCAGATCCTCGTCACCCTCGGCCGCGCCGCCGAGGCCCGCGCGATCCTCACTGACCTCGTGGACCGCCACCCGAGCTACCTCTTCGGCGCGCAGCTCCTCTTCGAGATCTGCTTCTTCGCGACGGGCGAAACCGCGGGCGCGCTCGCCGCCGCCCAGCGCCTCGTGCGGGCCCTCCCGCACTCTCCGATGGCCCGGAGGAACCTGGCGCGCGCGGCGCGCGTCGCCGGCGACCGGGAGCTCGCGCGGAAGCAGTGGCTGGCTGCGCATCGCCTCGGCCCGGACGATCTCGCGGTCGCGCAGGGCGCGACCGACGCGCTCCTCGACCTCGGCGCGGAGCTCGACGCGCGCGAGGTGGTGGAGCGCGTCGCGATCGCGGCGAGCACGCCTGCCGCGGTCGCCAGCGCTCGCGAGCTCCGGACGAGCTTCGAGGCCGCGCGGGGAGACGAGCGCGCCGCCGAGCGCGCCCTCGCCGAGCTCGCGTGTTCGCCCGGGACGAGCGACGGCGCCCTCCGAGCCGCGACGCGGTACGTCGTCGCCGCCGGCATGCTCCCCGCCGCGCGGCGAGCGCTCCACCACGCCGTCACCCGCCCCGACGCGAACCCGGCGGTCGCCCCCCTCGTCCTCGAGATCGCGACCGCGGTCGGCGAACGGGCGACGATGGTCGAGCGGTCGTTCGCGTCCGAGCCGCTCGCCCGCTCGCGGATCACCGCGGCCCACCTCCGTGTCGTCGCCTACCGGAGCCTCGGGGTGCGGCTCCTCGCGACGATCGCGCGCCGTCCGCGCGCGCTGGCGCGCGATCCGATCACCTGGAGCGCCGTCGGTCACGCGCTCGCGATCAGCGGCTGGTATCGCCTGTCGGCGCTGTGGTTGAGGCGCTTCCGGTCGAGGATGCACGATCTCGACGCGCCGACGACGTTCGACCTCGCGGTCGCGCTGCACGCGCGGCGTCGCTTCCAGGACGCGGCCAGCTTGAGCGAGGCCGCCCTCGCGTCGGGCACGCAGCCGGCGGAGTACCGCGCCGCGCACTCCACCCTGCTCGCCTTCGCCGCGGCGACCGCCGGCGAGCCCGATCGCGCCGAGTCGCTCCTCGCCCGCGGGACCGGAGCAGCGGCTGGCGATCTGGCGGCGACGATCGCGTGGATGACCCGCGAGCTCATAGGACTGGCGCGCTTGCCCGAGGCTCAACGGCGAGCCGCCCACCCCGCCGTCAACGCCCGACTCACCGCGGCGCGCGGCCCGGTGGGGATGTGGCGCGCCGTCCGCTCGTATCAGTGGCGCGCGCGCGCGAGCGCGGCGCGCGCTGCGTCCTCCGCGTGGGCCTCGCTCATGTGTCGCCTGGAGCTCGTCCCGTGGGTGGAGCTGATGGTCGGCGGGACGCTGCTCGTGACGGCGGCCTTCGTCGCCTGGATCGCGCTCGCGCCGCCGCAGCCGGCATCGCCTTCGGCGCGGCCCGTCACGACGGCCGCACCCCCGCCGAGGTCGAGCCCTGACGTCTTGCCGTCGGCCGGCGGGAGCGTGGTGCTCATCATGGCGCTCGTGGGTTGGCTCTCGCGGAGGAAGAAGCAGTGACGCCGCGACTCCTCGCCGACACCGTCGAGGCCTTCGGGCCTGCGCCGCGGAGGCTCTCGTTCACCCCACGCCGGCTCGCGCGGATGCACGGGGTCACCGCTCATCACTCGCTGGGCACGAGCTATGACCGCTTCGAGTGGCTCTTGCGCGAAGGGACGATCACGCTCGCGGGCATCGCCTCCGTTGCCACCGCCCTCCTCGGTCCCGGCGACCTCGACGGCCTCGCGACGGTCCTCTTCGTCCCCCCGTGGCTCGGGGACATTGGCGTCAGCCATCTCCTCCGGCTGTCGGGCGCCGTCGGCGCCGCGACCGACGGCGGCCGCCTGAGCGCGCTCGCGGGCACGCCGACGCTCCAGAAGGTCGGCCCGCCGTACGACGGCGGCGAGCCCCTCCACGTGACCACGCTCCACGTGCAGCGGGCCTCTCTTCCCCGTCGGCGGGTCGAGGCGAGCTGGCTTCCCGTCGTCGTCCATCCGGACTCGGTCGGGGTGATCCCGCTGCCGCTCCCCGCGTGGTCTGCGAGCCTGGTGGACGCGTACCGCGCCTGGGGCGGCTTCTGACGTTCGGGGCGCGGCAGGCGATCGCCGTCGGCCGTCGCGGTCGAAGGCTCGTCCCGGCGTCGGCGCAGCCGCGCGCCGGCGGACGCACCAACGCGCGTCGCGTCAGAGCGCGAGCGGCCGGGGGGCGGGGAGCGCGATCACGGGCTCGGGCCCGAAGCCGCCCGCGAGCGCCGAGCCCCAACAGACGACCTTCGCCGCGCGGGTGACCGCGCACGCGTGGGCCCCGCCGACGGCGATCGCGGTCGCGTCGGTGAGGCCCGACACCGGCGCTGGACGCAGCGCGAACGGCTCGTCCGTGCCCACGCCGAGCAGCCCGTCGTTGCCGTCGCCCCAGCACGACACCTGCCCCCCCTTCGAGAGCGCGCACCCGGTCGCTCCGCTCGCGGCGACCCGCGTCACGTCGGCGAGCCCGACGGCCTCGACCGGCGCGGACGAGTCGCCGCGCGCGCCGTTGCCGAGCTGACCCGAGCCGCCCTTGCCCCAGCACGCCACGGCGCCCGTCTTCTTGGCGACGCAGGCGAAGGCGTCGCCCACCGCGAGGTCGACGCCGTCGGCGATACCTGCAATCTGCACGGGTTTGCCGTCCCCCTCCCAGCAGCTCACCGATCCCGCCTTCGAGAGCGCGCAAGCGAGCTTGCCGGCGCCGACGGCGACCTTGGCGATCCCCGTAAGGCCGGCGACCGGGGCCGCCTCGCACGCGCGCGTCGCCTCGCGCGGCACGTCGCCCTTCACGTCGGCCCAGCACGCGACGCCGCCTCCTCGAGCGACCGCGCACCCCCGCCCCGAGGTGGACGCGACCTGCACCGCGTCGAGCCGAGGGACCGGGTCGTGCGTGCAAGCCGACCAGGGCCCCCGCATCCCCGGACACGCGACCCGACCCGACGCATGTACAATACACGTAGCCGCGCCGACCGCGAGCGAGGTCACGTCGGCGGGGCCGGGCAGCGTCACGCGGTTGCCTGCGCGACGGACGCAGACCGCGCGCCCGCCGACGACGCCGCAGGTCTCGAGGGTGCCGGTCGCGACCTCCTTGGCGCCGTCGAGCTCGGGGACCGGCGCCGGCGCGAGCGCGCGCAGGTGCGACGGCACGCCGAGCTCGCCCCACGTGTTCTCCCCCCAGCAGTGGAAGCGGTCGCCGCGCCCCGCGCAGAAGTGGGCGAAGCCGCCGACGAGCTTGGTCGCGCCCGTGACCCCCACCACCGGCGTCGCCTCGAGCGCGCGGTTCTCGTTCGAG
>JAEUKG010000143.1 GCA_016794325.1 Myxococcales bacterium
GCGTCTCGTCGAGCTTCCACTCCGGGCCCTGGCAGTCGAAATATCCGTACGCGGATACACCGTCGAGCCAGGTGACCTGCTCGTTGTAGGTCTCGGCGCACACGAGGACGCGCTGGCGGTCCTTTTGACCCTTGGCGAGGCCCGCCGCCAAGGTCGCGAGGGGCTTGGCCATCGAGCCGTCGCCCGTCGCGTCGTTGCCCTTGGTCTGCGACACGAAGATCCCCTCGAGGGGCTTGCCGTCGACGCCCGGGGGCTTCGACGTCTCCTCCGGCGGCGTGCCGCCGCAGCACGAGCCACCTCCGCTGCTGCTCGACGAGGACTCACCGTCGGTGCCGAAGACGCCACACGCCGTGGCTGCGAGGACGAACACCGAGAGTGCCAAGCTAGTTCTGCGCATGCGATCCCTCCAACGGTCGCGCGAGCGGCGAGCCGCGCGCGGCCTCTTAACCGCTACCGCACGCGGCTCGGGTTGAACATCACCCCTACGGGGTGATGCCCATTTGTTCAGTGCCACCTCGTAATCTCCATTGTTTCTGGGATCTTACGAACTCGCCGGAGGGGGCTGGCGTGCATGGCGTCGTCACGGGACGTCGAGCCTGTCCTTCGACTCGCCAGCGCCGGTCGCGGGGAGCACGCCGCCCGCGCCGTCCGAGAGCTCGGGGGCTCCCTCGCCGCCCGCGCCCGTCCGCACGCTGCCGTCACGGATCTTGATCGCCATCCCGATCGAGATGACTCCGATGCTGGCGCCGGGTGCGCCGTGGCCGCTCACCCCGGCAGCGCCGCCCGCGCCCCCACCGCCTCCATCGCCACCGCGGACGTCTTGCGAGTTCGTGTTCACGAGGATCCTGTTGAACAGGCCATCCGCGCCGCGCCCGCCGGCCGTCGGCGCCGAGCCGAACGACCCGACACCAGCGCGCCCTCCACGCCCCGTCTCGACGTCCACACCCTCGAGGGTGATCACGGAGTCCACCGAATAGATGCCGATGCTGGAGCCGCCGGTCGTTCCCGGCGTTCCGGCTCGACCGGGGCAGCCGCCAGCGCCACCACCCCCGCCCGAAGGAGCGAGCACGAGGTCCGAGTCGCCGATCCTCGACACGCCTCCACCGCCACCTCCACCCTGTCCCGGAGCTCCGCTTCCACCCGGCGCGCCGTCCGAGACGATCAGGCCGTCCTTGGTGAACCGAATCGTGCCGTTCGTTCCGTCGGCCCCGCGCGCGCCATTGCCACCGCGAACACCGGGGTTGCCGAAGTGGATGTCGACGGCTCCTCCCGGCGCCGTCTCGGGCGTCCCGCCCCCGCCGCCCGTCGACGGCGCGAACTTCGCTCCGTTCTGCGTCGCGCCTTCTCCGCCGTTGCCGCCAGGCCCGCTGGTGACACCGCCACCGCACGCTACACCGGGCGCGCCCGCGCCGCCCGGGTTGCCCGCCGAGCCTCGAAGGAAGCAGGCGTAGGCGGCGTCGCACGACGACCCGTGACCCACGAGCCCGTTGCCGCCCGCCGGCGACGAGTCCGACGGTGACGCACCATCGACGCCTGGGAGGCCGTCCTGCGCGACGACTCGGCTCCGGGCGAGGGTGAGCTCCTTCGAGCCGCGGGCGAACGCGCCGATCGAGCTCGGATGCTC
>JAEUKG010000152.1 GCA_016794325.1 Myxococcales bacterium
GACGCGAGGATCGCGCGGGCGAGCGACAGCCACGCGCGCCCGGCGCGGCTCTCGCTCGTCGGCGGCCGATCCCAGAGCTGCACCAGATCGGCGCCGAGCGAGCGCGGCAGGTCGACGAAGCGCGAGTGGTAGCTGCCCATGAAGCGCAGCCGCTCGTCGATCGAGCGCGGCAGGCCGAACGTGGCGAGGAGGCGCGATCCCCAGACGCCGCCCGGGCCGGCGCCGCGGGCGCGCAGGCGCCGAAGCGCTCGCCCGATGCTCTCGGCGTCTTCCCGGAAGCCGCGGGTCTCCGAGAGGCGCGCCGCGACCTGCGCGAGCGAGCCGTGCTCGGCCACGAGGTGGTCGACGAGGTCGGCCCACGAGGGCTGTCCGGGGATCCGTCCGGGCGCGCTCACCGGTCCGACGTTACAAGAACCGGCGTGGCCCACGCTCGCGAATCGGCGGCGCGGGGCCCATGTTTCGCAAGGAAGGAATCGTCATGAACACGCTGATCATCGGGGACATCCACGGCTGCTTCGACGAGCTCGTCGAGCTCTGCGATCGCGCAGGGATCGGCGACGGCGACGTCGTCGTGAGCGTGGGCGACGTCGTCGATCGCGGGCCGCAGCCGGGGGAGGTCGTCGACTTCTTCCGGCGCCGCCCGGGCAGCGTCGTCCTCATGGGCAACCACGAGCGCAAGCACGTGCGCGGCGTCCTGTCGTACGGCCAGGAGGTCACCCGGGAGCAGCTCGGCGACCGCTACGCCGACGACGTGCGCTGGATGTCCACCTTGCCCTACCACCTCGAGCGGCCCGACGTCCGCGTCGTGCACTTCGGTCACTTCCCCGGCGTCGCGCTCGACGAGGTCCCGGAGGACGTGCGCGCGGGGACCACCTCGGGCGAGGGGCGCCTGCGCGAGAGCTACGGCGACCGCCCTTGGTGGGAGCACTACGACGACGACGTGCCGATCGTGTTCGGTCACCACGTGGTCGGGCCCGAGCCGCTCGTCGTGCGCGATCGGGTCTTCGGCGTCGACACCGGCGCGTGCCACGGGCTCGCCCTCACCGGGCTGCTCCTTCCGGCGCGTCGGCTGGTGTCGGTCCCCGCGCGCGAGGACCACTGGGCGCGCGTCCGCAAACGGTGGCAGGTGCCGGTGCTCCGTCGCCAGCCGTGGCCGACGATGACCTTCGAGCAGATCGGCAAGAAGGTCGGCAAGCTGCGCGATCCGGAGCTCGGCGACGAGTCGCTGGATCGGATCCTCGGCTGGATCGAGTCGCTCCGCGCGACGATCCCGAGCTTGCGCGACGCGCTCGAGGGCGAGGCGACGCGCCTCGAGGCCGAAGGCGGCGACTTCGGGCGCGCCGCCGCGGCGCACCCCGCGGGCGCGTGGCTCCTCCGGCACCGCGCGGGGAGGCTGTCGCCGACCCACCTCGGCTGCAGCACCCCCGCGGATCTCGTGCGCCTCGCGCGCGCGCTCGGCCGCGAGCTGCCGGCCGAGCCCCTGCGACCGTGAATCCCTTTCGGGCCAGCGTCGCGCGGTCGTAGTCGTTTCCATGACCTCACCGCGCGCGCTCGGCTTCGGGGCCGGCAACGACCGCGCCGCGCCTGCTGGCGCCGCCGCCGCGCGCCGGGCGGCGTGGCGCGCCGAGGCGTCGAACCTGGGGTCCGCCTCGCGGGACTTGGGCTAGAAGGGCGTCATGTCCGTCAACATGAACGTCCGTCGTGTGGGGCCGAAGCTGCTCGCGGCGCTGCGTCGCGACGCGTCGCTGACGTCGTCCTTGTGCGACGGGCTGCTCGACTTCGACGCGGCCGCGTACGAGGCGGCGTCGCTCGCGGACGTGCCGGCCGAGGGCCGCGACGCCGCTCGGGCGCGGCTCGCGCCTCGGCTCGCGCGGGCCGCGGGGCAGCGGCGCGAAGCGCTCGAACCGCTCCTCGCCGCGGGCCTGTCGGAGGAGGAGCTCGGGGACGCGCTCCACCTCGGCCGCGCGTTCTGGGGCATGGACGAGCTCATCGGCGCGCCCGCCGGCCAGCGCATCGTCGCCGAAGCGATCGGCGAGCCGGTCGGCGGCGACGTCGGGTACGGGCCCGCGCGCCTGATCTCACCGGAGGCCCTCGCCGAGATCGCGCCCGCGCTCGACGCGGTCACGCTCGCGGACGGGGAGCCGCGGTTCCGCGCCCGGGAGGCGAAATACATCGCCGATCTGACGGCGCAGGGGCTCTCCGCGCCGGCGCCGTGCACGGCCGAGGAGCTCGACGAGTGGACCTGGCGCCCCTTCTGCGCGCTGCGCGTCTTCGTGCGCGAGGCGCTCGACGGCGGGGCGTGGCTCCTGCGTTGGTACGACTGACGCGACGGCGGCTCACGCCGGCTTGGGCCCGCAGAGCGCGCGGAGGCGCTTGCGCTCGTCCTTGGAGATGACTCGTTCGGGATAGCGCAGCGCGCCCGAGCGCTCGAAGTAGGGGTGCGGCCAGCTCTTGCCGCCGAGCTTCCACCCGAGCACGCGCCGGAGCGAGCGCGCGATGACCTTGGCGGGGAAGCCGGTCGACCCGGGCGGGGGCTCTCCGACGGCGAATTTCCCCATGATGCGCCCGATCGGCTCGCCGAAGCGCGCGCGGCTCTCCTCGTCGAGCACCCCGGCGGGGATCCCGACGAAGGGGATGCTCGGCTTCGCCGTGTTGCCGAGCGGCGTGTTGCAGCAGGTGGCGGTCCAGCGGAACGCGCCCTTCGGGGAGAGGCGAATCGCCGCGATGTTCTCGACGCCCCGATCGAACGACAGGTTCGCGGGGCCGATCTGCACGACGTCGGTGCCCCCGTGGGCGTCGAGCAGATCTTCGCGCTCGAGGTAGTGGGCGTACGCCTGGCAGTCGTCGCAATGGCAGACGACGCGGTTGGTCCGGGCGGGGGCCACGTCGCGGATGGTCCCGTGGACCTTGCCGCATCGGCAGGTGATCTCGATGTCGGTCGACGACGTCATGGGGTCACCGGAGGAGGGCTTCGACGCGGTCCGCGAGGCCGGAGAGGGTGGGCGAGGAGGTGGCGCGCGAGCCGAAATGCGCGAGGGCTTCGCGCTCGTAGGCGAGCATGTTCGGGCGCTCGAGGAGGTGGCCCATCGCGCCGCGCGCGAGGGGGAGCATGAGGTCGAGCTCGAGGATGTCGCCGCAGACGAGGGTGTGCGCGGCGTCGACGCCGTGTTTGGCCCAGAGAGTGTCGAGCACGCGCTGGTAGTGCGGGCGCCGCACGAGGAGCGGGCGCCGGCTCGAGGGGACGCGGACGTCGTCGAGCCCGGCGACCGACTCGACGTCGGGATCGACCACGTATTTGCGCGCGTTGCCGACGACCTCGAGGCCGGCGACGCCGAGCTGCTCGAGCTTGCGGCGCACCACGTCGGGATCGGAGTTCGTGACGACGCAGACGGGGACCTTGGTGCGCTGGATGCGCAGCAGCGTCTCCTTGGCGTCGGGCCGGAAGGCGGTGGTCGTGAAGCGGTAGCAGTATTTGTAGAAGGCCTGGAGGATGTCGGTCCGAAGCTCCAGATCCGGCAAGAGCGCCAGGTTGTCGCAGATCGTGAACGCGATGCACGACGAGCGGATGTAGGGATCGCAGTTGGCGGGCGCGACGATGCGGCCGCCCATGTCCCAGCCCGCGTCGCCCTCGTCGAGGCGGCGCTCGGCCTCGGTCCAGAGGGGCGCGATGTCGCGCCCGAGGAGGCCGGCGAGCTCGTGGCGGTCGTGGCGGACGAAGGGCTTGCCCTCGATCTCCACGTCGGTGAAGGTGCCGTCGAAATCGAGGATGACGAGGAGCTTGTTCATGCAGGGTTCCGGACGGGACGGGCTCAGCCCCGGCGCGTCTCCTCCAGAATCGCAAGGAGCGTGTCGTCGTCGCAAAAGATTTCCTCGACGCCGGCGATTTC
>JAEUKG010000156.1 GCA_016794325.1 Myxococcales bacterium
CGGGGCGCAACACCTTCACGACCCACACCAACCACGACTGCGGCGCCCTCCACGCCGAGTTAAACTCAGAATGGGAGGGGACGGCCCCGCCGATCGAGAGCTCCTGAGTCCCAGCGGGGAAGGTCGAGCTCGCGATCCTGATGTCCACGCTCGCCAAGGATGGCCTCAAGTGGAACTGGGTCCTCTACCGGCTCCCGCCCGCCCCGGCGTCGCTGGCGCCGGCGAGCAACGGCGGCGGGACGTGCGGCCTCACGAGCGACGGCCCGAACCTCGCCTATTCGCCGCCGTGCTCGCTGGGCCCAGGGCCGAAGACGTACACCTTCACCGTGTACGCGCTCTCGGGGCGCCCCACCTTGCCGTCGCAACCGAACCAGGTGACCGGCGCCGTGCTCGGCGATTCTATCTCTACAATCACACTAGCCAAGGCGGAGCTGTCCGTGACGTACACGCGCCCATGAGATCGCGGACGTTCTTCGCCTCGATGCTGGCGGTCGCGACGGTCGCCGCGGCGGTCGCTGCGTGCGGCGAGAGCGGCGGCGAGAGCCCTCCGCCGCGCGTCGACGCGGCTGGCGTCGCCGAAGCGGGCGCCGAGGCGGCGCCCCCCACCGACGGGTCGCAGGGTGGGCCGAACGGCGACGCCGCCGTGAGCGACACCCCCGGGATCACCGACGGCCTGGGGGTGAAGACGGGCGGCGGCACCGGCTCCTGCACCCCGACCGAAGACCGCTACGTCGACGGCGACTATGGGCAGATCACGGCCAGGGATGGCAGAGTCTTCCCCGTCCCCGCGCCCGTGTCGTCGGGCGCGACGTGCACCGACCTCCACAACCCCTGCAACGGCGGCCAGAACCCCGACTACGCCTCGCAGCTCTCGACGGTCGTCGTCGACAACGACCCGGACGCGGTGGAGGTGACCGGGTACCTCTACGCCGACAACGACTTCGAGCTGTGGGTGAACGGGAAGTACATCTGCCGCGACGCGTTGACGTTCGTGCCCTTCAACTCCCACGTGGTGCGCTTCAAGGCGCGCTACCCCATGACGATCGCGATCCAGGCCGTGGACTGGGAGCAGTCGCTCGGGGTGGGCGTCGAGCTCAAGAACGGGTCGCCCAACGTGGGCGACGGGGGCATCGTCGCGCGGTTCGTCGACGACAAGGGGCGCGTCACGGTGACGTCGACGGACTGGCGCTGCCGGCCCTACTACGTCGCCCCGGTGGACGACCCCGCGTGCGTCACCCCGGACCGAGACAGCTCGAGCTGCCCGCCGGCCGCCTGCGTGGCGAAGGACCCGGCGACCTGCCACGGCGTGCACTGGACGGTCCCTGCGGACTGGGCGTCGCCGACCTACGACGACTCCGCGTGGCCGAAGGCGAGCACGTACGCAGCCACGGCGATCGGCCCGAAGACGGCCTACACCGCGAACGCGGCCCTCTTCGACGGCGCCGAGTTCGTCTGGTCGAAGAACCTGCTCCTCGACAACCTCGTCCTCTGCCGTCGGACGCTGGGCCCCTGACGCGAGCGCCCTCGCCGGCCGCTCGTCGCCTTCGACTTGTACGGAGGCGGGGCCCCGGACGATACTGCCGGGCTCATGGCCCGGCCCACCCTCAGCCTGGTCCTCCCCATCTACAACGAGGAGGAGGTCATCCCCGAGCTCCACGGGCGCCTCCAGGCGTTCCTCGAGGCGCTGGGGACCGACGCCGAGGTGGTGTTCGTCAACGACGGCTCGAAGGACAAGTCCATCGAGCAGCTCCGCGCGCTCGCGAAGAAGGAGCCGCGCTACCGCGTCGTCTCGTTCTCCCGCAACTTCGGCCACCAGGTCGCCATCACCGCGGGGATGGACTACGCGCGCGGCAAGGCCGTCGTGGTGATGGACGCCGACCTCCAGGACCCTCCCGAGGTCGTGCTCGAGATGGTGGCCAAGTGGCGCGAGGGCTACGACGTCGTCTACGGCAAGCGGCGCTCGCGCGAGGGCGAGACCTTCTTCAAGCTCCTCACCGCGAAGTGGTTCTACCGCGTCTTCGCCGCGATGATCCCGATCGAGGTCCCCCTCGACACCGGAGACTTCCGGCTCATGAGCCGCAAGGTCGTCTTGACGATGCGCGAGCTCCGCGAGGCGCACCGGTTCGTGCGGGGCATGGTGTCGTGGGTCGGCTTCAAGCAGACGGCGCTCCTCTACGACCGGCCGGCGCGCTTCGCGGGCGAGACCAAGTACCCGCTGCGCAAGATGCTCCGCTTCGCGCTCGACGGGATCACCAGCTTCAGCACCCTCCCGCTCCGCTTCGCGACGTACCTCGGCATGATCATCAGCGCCGGGAGCCTGCTCGTCGCGGTGTGGGCCGCGGTGAGCAAGCTCGTCTACCACTCCACCGTCGCCGGGTGGGCCGCGCTCACCGTGCTCGTCGCGTTCCTCGCGGCCGTGCAGCTCCTCATGATCGGGATCCTCGGCGAATACGTGGGCCGCATCTACGAGCAGGTGAAGGGGCGGCCGCTCTACGTCGTCGCCGAGACCGTCAACGCCGGGCGCAAGCCCGACACCGACGAGCTCGACGACGAGGCGGCGCCCGACGCGGAGACGACCGAGCTCTCGAAGGAGGCGCCGAAGACCGCCGAAGACGCGACGAAGACCGCCGAAGACGCGACGAAGACCGCCGAAGACGCGAAGAAGACCGCCGAAGACGCGAAGAAGACCGCCGAAGAGGCCTGACCGGCGCTCAGCGTCGGGTCGCCACCGCCATGACCTGCGCCCCGGCCGGCAGGCGCCGGAGCCGCGGCTCGAGGGGCCGGAGGCGGGCGAGCGGGCGCGGGAAGAAGACGATGAACGACAGGTCGACCTCGGCGAGGCCGGCTCCGCGGAGGAGCCGGGTGACCGTCCACGGATAGAGGAGCTCGGCGTCGTCGTCGAACGGGCACGCCGCCACCGCGCGCCGCGTGACCGGGTTCAGCGGGTTGTGCTCGAAGACGACCAGCTTGCCCCCGGGGGCGAGGGTGGCGGCGGCCTTCGCGACGAGCGCCGGCCGGTCGACGGGCTTCACGTGGTGGAGGACGTTCGCGACGACCACCGCCCGGTACCGGGAGCGCGGGATCGCGTCGACGTCGTCGTGGAAGGTGCACGCGGGCGCGCGCTCCCGGGCGATCTTCACGCACTCCGACGACGGGTCGTACCCCTCGACCTCCGCGAACGCCCCGACGAGCTCCGTCGTCAGGTTGCCGATGCCGCACCCGAAGTCGAGGAGCGGGCCGCCCCCCCCGCCTCCGAGCACGCGGAGGAGGCAGTCGCGCTTGTAGCGGGCGAAATAGGCGGGATCTTCGCCGCTCGCGCGGATGCTCGCCTGGTGCATCGAGTCGTAGCCGGTCGCGTGGCGATCGAACTCGGCCTGGTTCTGCGGATCGAACGACGTGCTCATCGAGTCGCGTTGTAAGATACCGAGGCGGAGGCCCTCTTGCGAGCGCTCGTCACCGGCGGGGCCGGATACATCGGATCGCACCTCGTGCGCCACCTCGTCGACGAGGGCGCGCACGCCGTCGTCCTCGACGATCTGTCGACCGGCTTCGCCGACGCCGTCGATCGGCGCGCGCGCTTCGTCGAGGGCGACATCCGCGATCCGGCGCTCGTGCGTTCGGTCATCGAGGCCGAGCGCGTCGACGCCGTCTTCCACTTTGCCGCGCGCATCCGGGTGGACGAGTCGGTGAAGGACCCCGCGAAGTACTACCGCGACAACGTCGCCGCGAGCCTCGCCCTCTTCGACGCAATCCTCTCGGGCCCGGCGCGCGTCGTCGTGCTCTCGTCGACGGCGGCGGTGTACGGCGATCCCGATCCCGGCGTGGCCGCCCTCGGCGAGGACCACCCCAAGCGCCCCCTCAACGCCTACGGCGAGTCCAAGCTCGTCCTCGAGGGCGCCCTCGCGCGCTACGGGCAGGCGTACGGGCTCCGCTGGGCCGCGCTCCGGTATTTCAACGCCGCCGGCGCCCACGAGGACGGCTCGCTCCGCGAGCGCCACGAGCCCGAGACCCACCTCGTCCCCATCGCCCTCGAGGCGGCGGCGGGCGAGCGCACCGCCCTCACCGTGTTCGGGCGGGACTATCCCACTTCGGATGGCACCTGCGTCCGTGACTACGTGCACGTGATGGATCTCGCGACCGCCCACGTCGCCGCCGCGAGGCACCTCGCGGCCGGGCGCCCGGGAGGGGCGTTCAACCTCGGGACCGGCCGCGGGAGCTCCGTCGCCGAGGTCATCGCCTGCGTCGAGCGCGTGACCGGCCGCGCGCTTCCGGTCGTCGACGCCGCGAGGCGGCCCGGCGACGCGTCGGTCCTGGTGGCGTCCGCCGAGCGCGCCGAGCGCGAGCTCGGCTGGCGCCCGACCCGCGACCTCGACGCCATCGTCCGCGACGCCTGGCGCGCCCGACGGCCTCGCGCGCTCTGAGCCGAGTCAGGCGGCGGCGCGCTGGCGCAGCGCGCGCAGGAGCGCGCGCTGCTCGTCCCGGCCCGGCATGCCGAGCGCTGGATGCCCCGCGGGTGCGGCTCCGGCGAGCTCCGCGTCGAGCTCGTCGAACGCCGCGGCGATCGCGCGATCGACCTCGGCCCGCTCGCGCTCGGTGAGCCGCGAGCCCAGCCACTCCCCGACGTCCCAGGAGAGCTGGGCGTGCACGATCTCGTCGCGCGCGATCATCCCGACCAGCTCGCGCAGGTCGGCCGCCGCGCGCTCCTCCTGGACCGTGGCGACGAGCGCCCCGAACGTCTCGCGGACGCACCCCTCGCGAGCGTTCTCGATCGCGATCGCGACGAGATCCCGGGGCGCGGGCCTCGCCATCTGCAGCCGCCCGATCCGCGCCCCTCGGGCGCGAGCCGCCTGCGCGACCGCGCGCGCGTGCCTCACCTCGTCGAGCCGCGCCGACGCGACGCGCGCGAGGAGCTCGGCGGGCGCGCCGGCCTGATCGAGCTCGGCGAGCATCACGTCGAACGCTCGGATCGCCCCCGCCTCGAGCTGGGCGATGGTCGCGAGCATCGCCCCGGTCGCGTCCGTGGCCTCGACCGTGGCGGCGGAGTACGACTCCGGGCGACGCCCCGCGCCGCACACCTCGGAGCCGCACGAAACGGTGACCGCGACCGACCCGTCCTCACGGCTCACGCGGCAGAGGGTGGTGTCGACCGCGCCCGCGCACAGCGAGGCGCAGTCGTACGCGGGCCCCGCGTCGCCGGCGTCGCCCCCGCCCGTGGGCGCGCCGGCGTCGCCGGGCAGCCCGCACGGGAACACGTACACCTGGCGGCACGACGAGGGCGGAAACTGGGGGTCGTTGGGGCAGTTGTAGACGTGCGACGTCAGCTGGCGCTCGCACTTGGTGAGATCGGCGGCCTGGTTCTTGGTCGGGCACGACGCGCTCGAGCCGGACGACGACGAGCTCGAGCCGCTCGAGCCGCCGGCGCTGGTCGACGGCTCGCTGCTGGAGCACGCGAGGAGCAGCGCAGTGTCGGCGACGGCGAGGGCGATGAGGGCGTGGACGCGGGGGCTCTTCATCCCCGAGGAGGATAGCAACCGCCGGACCACCGACGCGCGCCGGGAGAACGCGCGCGTCGGCGTGGGGCCCGCGCCCGCCCGCGTCCGCGGTCGCCCCTGATCTCCGTGTCGCGGCGGCACAGCGGGCGATGGCCCAGGCCCCGTCAGCGCGCGCCCGGCTCCCGCTCCCAGACCGCCCAGCGCCCGCTCCGCCACGAGACGCGGTACGTGCCCGGGGGCGGGTGGAAGCCTCCGCCGCGCGTGACGATGTGGTCGTAGTTGGGCATCAGCTCGCCGGTCACGTCGCGACCTTCGGGCATCCACTCCCAGCGGAGCACCGGCTTCGTCACCGCCGGCGGATAGGCGCCGGGCTTGTAGTCGAACGGCCAGTGCGACCAGCCGGCGTAGCTGAACTGGATGAGGCCGCCGCGACGCAGCTGGCAGTAGGAGCCGAAGTGGAGGAACGGCGCCCAGTGCACCACCCCCGAGCCCTTGTCGAAGATGAGCGCCGCCGTCTTCGAGTTGTACGGGACCGCGTCGCACGCCTCGTCGATCTCGCCGACCTCCTCGCGCTCGAACTGCACGTAGTGCTTGCACACGTTGGCCACGCTCGACACCGAGACCGCGAGGATGGCGGTGGTGCAGAGCGTGCCGAGCCACCCGTGCGGGAGCCGGAGGAACGGGATGACGGTGAAGAGGAACAGGATCGGGAAGCGCTGGCAGAAGAGCCACACCGCCCCGCGCGACTCGCCCTGGGTGAAGTACATCACCACGCACAAGAGCGGGATCACGATGAGCAAGCGACCGCGCGCGGCCTTGTGCTTCCACTGGGTCGAGAGCCCGAGCGAGAGCACCGCCACCGCCCCCGCGGCGATCCAGTGGGCCTCGTCGCTCTGATCGCGGAAGACCTCGCCCGTCCACATCCACGCGTTCGACAGCGCCTGCGCGAGCGGCGGCGCTTGCTCGGCGGCCTTGGCCGCGCCCCGCGCTGCCTTGCCGGGCTCGGTGAAGAAGAGCCAATACGTCGCCGCGAGGCCGCCCGGCACGTAGGGCAGCGCCGAGCGGATCCACCGGTCGGGGCGCGTCCAGGGGAAGAGCAGGAGCGTGCCGACGGCGAAGAGCCCGAACGGGAAGATGTGCGCGTAGAAGAGCCCGATGACGAGGACCCCGAGGATGGCGCCGGTCTTCGGGGTCGGGGCGTCGAAGTGGCGCACCGCGGCCCACAGCGCCGTGAACATGATGGGGATGCCGAAGATGAACGGCAGGAGCCCGAAGCTGAACATCACGTTCACGAGGATCGGGATGCTGAACAGGCACAAGCGCTCGTCGCGCCCGAGCGCCCGCAGCAGCGCCCGCAGCGCGAGCGGGGTGCCGCCGAGGTATACCGACAAGAGCACCACGTTCGCGGCCTGGACGCCGAGCGGGTACGCGAGCGCGCTCCCGAGCAGGTAGTAGAGGACGTATTGGGTGCGCCCGAACGTGAGCACGTAGTGCTGCGCGAAGCCGAGCTGCGGATCGCCGAAGTCGTGCACCACCCGGATGGTGGCGAGGTGGAAGGGCAAGTCCTGGAGCGGCGGGTGCTTGACGATCCACGCCGGTGCCGTCGCCACGAGCGCGACAGCGACGTAGAAGAGCGTGGACCCGTGCTTTCGGAGGAGCGCCTCGAGGCGCCCCTCGGTGGTAGAGGACATTCGCCTACCTGAGCGTCTCATGTAATCTCAACCCATGCCCGCCGACAACCAAGATGGTGCAAAGAGCGCGGGGCGACCCCCGGCGCCTTCGCCTCGGCCGCGGCGCCTGGTGTTCGCGGCGTACGCGTTCGCCCTCTTGCCCGTCCTCGCCTTGGCGGAGCTCGCGGCTCACGCCGTGGAGGTCCGCGGCACGGTCCCCGACGACGACTACAAGGCCGCGGCCCAAGCCGTCGGCAAGGAGCTCCGCGACGACGACCTCGTGATCTTCGCGCCGGGGTGGTCGGATCCCGTCGGCCGCATGCACTTCGGGGCCCTCGTCACCCCCGAGCGCGCCGCGTTCACCGACGTCTCACGGTTCGCGCGCGCGTTCGAGGTGTCGCAGGGCGGCGCGACGAGGCCCGAGCTCGCGTGGTTCCAGCCCGTGAGCGAGACCCGTCACGGGTCGCTCGTGGTCCGCCGCCTCGACAACCCGCGCTACGAGAAGGTCATCGACGATCTCCTCGACCACGTCGGGCCCGACAAGATGACGGTGCACGCGCGGACGGGCGCGAACGACGCCGAGTGTCGCTTCGTCGTCGGTGGCGCCGCCGCCGGCACCTGGGGCCCCGCCACCCCCGCGAAGCGCTTCCAGTGCGGCCACGGCCACGTCGGCGTGGTGACGATGCCCGATCTCGCCTACACCCCCCGGCGCTGCATCTACGCGCCGGCGACCGACGGCGCGACGCGCCTGCGGATCACCTTCCTCGACGTGAAGTTCGGCGCCAAGATCCGCTTCTCGCACGGGATCCACGTCGAGGGCGAGCGCGCCAAGAAGGGCGCGCCCGTCGAGGCGGTCTTCAAGGTCCCAGTGGAGACGAAGGGCGAAGGCGAGCACGAGAAGACCTACGGACGCGCCGTTCACCGCGACGGCGACGGCTGGTCCACGCTCGACGTCGACACCCGCGAGCTCGCCGGCAACACCGGGGACCTGGTGGTGGAGCTCCACGCCACGAGCGCCCAAGAGCGCAAGTATTGCTTCGCCGGGACCACGCGATGATCGTCCACAAGCGGCGCCTCGTCTTCAACACCCGCCTCGGCCTCGCCCTCGGCGTCGCCGCGTACCTCGCGTGGCTGATCCGCAGCGCGCGCACCCTCGGATTCTGCCGCGACGAGAGCTTCTACTTCGACGCCGCCCAGAACCACGCCCGGTGGATCAAGCTCCTCCTCGACTCCCCGAAGCGCGCCTTCGAGCGCGGCGCGGTCGACGGCGCCTTCTCCTACAACCACGAGCACCCGTCGTTCCTGAAGAACCTCTTCGGCGTGTCGTGGGCCTACCTCCACGAGAAGTGGCACGTCTTCGACGACGCGAGCACGTCGTTCCGCTTCCCGGGGATGGTGATGGCTTGCCTCGCGATCGCGGTGACGTACTCCATGGGGTCGCGCTTCTACGGCCGCGTGGCCGGGCTGTTCGCCGCGGGCGCGCTCGCCCTCATGCCGCGTGTCTTCTACCACGCGCACCTCGCCTGCTTCGACGTCGGCATCATGGCCATGATCGCCGCGAGCGTCTGGGCCTACGAGCGCGCCCACGCCACCGGGAAGCCGAGCTGGATCGTCGCGTTCGGCGTCGTCTACGGCATGACGCTCGACACCAAACACAACGCGTGGATGCTCCCCGCCGTCTTCCTCGGGCACACGCTGGTGGTGGCCTCCACGAGCCCGAAGGTGGACGTTCGCCGCGCGGTCCGGCTCGCCGCGCCGCTCGTGTCGATGGGAACCCTCGGGCCCCTCGTCTGCTACGCGCTCTGGCCGTGGCTCTGGAACGACACCCAGCCTCGCATCCGCGAGTACGTGTCGTTCCACATGAACCACGAGTACTACAACATGGAGTTCCTCGGCCGGAACTACTTCAGCGCGCCTTCGCCGCCGCACTACGCGCCGGTGATGATCGCCGCGACGGTCCCCACCATCACCCTCGTGCTCTTCGCCGTCGGCGCCGCCGAGCGGTTGCGGAGCTTCGGGAGGCTGGTCGCGCGGCGCCTGCGCACCAAGGAGGCGCAGCCCGAGCTCGCCTGGACCGCGGTGCAGCGCGACGCGCTCGTCTTCGCCGCGGTGGCGGTGCCGCTCGCCGTGTTCTTCTTGCCCTCGACGCCGATCTTCGGCGGCACCAAACACTGGTTCCCGGCCTACCCGTTCATGGCGATGCTCGCCGGCCGCGCCTTCTCCGTCGCGCGCGCGCGGCTCTGGCCGCTGGTGCGGAGCCGCATTCCTATCCGCAGTGGGATGTTCGCGGCCGCGCTCGGGCTCGTCTGCCTCGCGGCGCCCCTCGCGGCGACGGCCCACTCGCACCCGTTCGGGCTCTCGGCTTACGTCCCCCTCGCCGGAGGGACCCGCGGCGGCGCGTCGCTCGGCCTCAACCGGCAGTTCTGGGGCTTCACCACCCAGAGCCTCGCCCCCTTCCTCGAGCGGGAGGCCCGGCCCGGCGAGCGCATCTTCATCCACGACACGACGTGGGGAGCGTTCGGCCGGATGCAGCAGGAGAAGCGCCTGCGGTCGGACCTCTCCGGCGTCGGCGCCCCCACCGACGGCGACCTCGCCATCGTCCACCACGAGCTCCACATGGCCGAGGCCGACACGAACATCCAGACCGCCTACGAGACGACGACGCCGGTGTACGTGCTGACGCACGACGGCGTGCCCATCATCAGCGTCTACCGGCGGCCCGGGACGCGTCGTTGACGCCGCCGCTCGCGACGTCTTGACACACGCCCGATGCCCGCCTAAAGGGCTTTTCTCGCTTCACGGGCGAATAGCTCAATTGGTAGAGCAGCGGACTCTTAATCCGTTGGCTCAGGGTTCAAGTCCCTGTTCGCCCACCACGATCGAAGCCGGCCCCGCCCCTGCGGACGCCGGCTTCGCTGTTTCGTAGCCGACCGCTTCGTAACCTCGCGGCGCCGGAAGGTCGGGAGCGCCGCGCGGATGGACGGCGCGTCGGGACCACGTCGGGCGCGAAGAGGCCGCGGGTGTGCGGCGGGCGGCGCCCCGGGCGCGCCCCGGGCCGCGGCCCCGGCGCGCCTGAAATTCGCAGTGTTTGCGTGGGGATACCGTTGGCCTTGCCCTTGCTACTTCTGGCCCCATGCGTAAGAAGTCGCTCGCTCTCCTCGGACTCGTGCTCACCCTTGGCTCCGCCACCCCCGCGCTCGCGCAGACGAGCGGCCGCGCCTCGTCGCCGTCGAAAACCCCGCCCCCCGCCGAGCTCGCGCCGACGATCGGAGCGTTCCGCGTGGTGTCGACGCCGATGCCGATGTCACCGGGCTACTACGGAGGGTATCCGTCGGGTGACAACCTCATCTCGCAAGGGACCGGTCACAGCGACCAGCTGCGCGGCTTCTACAGCCAGACGCGGCAGGTCGCCCCCAAGTTCCTGGCGCACGACAAGCGGCTCGACGACGACGTCGGCGTCTTCGAGGACACCGTGCGCGAGCAGGGCGACAAGGTGCTGCGGACGATGCGCGGCCCGTCGTTCGGCGCGTCGCTGCGCGAGACGAATCGCTCCAGCAACCAGCGCCTCCAGGTCCTCCTGAACGAATACAACGACCACGTCCACGACGCGCGGAAAGCGCGCATCGCCCACCAGAGCGCCCAGAAGACCGCCGAGGGCGCGCGCTTCCAGCTCCAGGCGAGCGACGCGGACTCCAAGGAGTGCTCCCTCTTGATGGAGAAGTCCAAGGCCGAGGCCCGGAAGGCCGAGGTCATGGCGCGCGTCGCCCGGAGTGACTGGTTCCTGAACGGCGTCGAGAAGCTCGCCACCTCCCTCGCGACGGGCGGCCCCTCGGCGGCGATCGCCTACTTGGGCGGCGAGATCGGCTCGGCCACGACGGGCGCGCTGAAGACCGCGATCCGCGAGACCATCTACGCCTCGGAGATGGAGACCCTCTACCAGGTCGGTCTCGAGATCGAGGCCATCGACAAGGCGCTCGCGGCCCAGCGCTGCTCGAAGCAGAAGGCGACGCTGCAGCAGGCTCGCGCCAACCTCGAGGCGAAGACCCTCGACGTCCTGCTCACCGCCGGGGGCCCCGTCGAGCACCGCATGAAGGCGTGGCGGACCCTCGATCTGCTCGCCACGCTGCGAGGCCGCGACGGCAAGCCGCTCGCGACGTTCAAGGAGCTCCGGGACTACAACAGCCAGGTCAACACGATGGGGCGCAAGCTGTTCGACTCCGTGACCGCGTACGAGCAGTTCCTGTGGCAGGACCCGATCTCGCGCGGCGACGCGATGCTCGCGGGCGTGCGCGAGGACAAAGCGTACGTCGCCGCCAACGCGGCGCGCATGGACCCCAAGGGCAGCTGGCGCGCGCGCTGGGGCGGGCTCGAGGACTTCTTCGTCCACTACACCCGCTGGTACAAGGCCGAGACCGATCGCGGGCAGGTGGTGCTCGAGCTCCTGCGCGAGGGTCGCCACCTCGCCTTCGTCGACTACGTGGTCGCGCGCTCGCTCAAGGAGCTCGGCGCGACGGTGGCGCCCGAGGACATCATCCCCTGACATCGCCCTCCGAGGCTCTCGCCCCCGCCTCCCGACCCACGGCGCCGTTCCCTCGCACGGGAGCGGCGCCGCGCGCGTTCGTGGCCGTCACGCGCACGCCCCTAGTCGTCGGGCGTCGCCAGCGGCTGGCGGTTGAGGCTCCGAGAGACCGCGAGCATCGCGATGATGACGACGAGGAAATAAAGGCGCGGCAAGAAGTGACCGTGGATGCCGGCGTGCTGCTGCATGACGACCATCCATCCCGACGAGATGAGGATGCTCACCGCGATGGCGACGATGTACCGCCACGCAGGCTCCCAGCTCACGAGGTGCTTCTCGGCCGCGCCGACGCTCGGCCACCGGATGCGGCGCCGGAGCGCGAGCGCGGACGTCACGAGCCCGACGAAGCCGACGAAGCTGAAGTTCAGGTACGTCGGCTTCGGCAGGAGATCGAACCAGTAGTAGAAGATGACGCCGAAGGTGCCGTTCACGGGGAACTTCATCCACGTCGCGCCGCCCGTCCGCTTGCGGCCAGCCTTCGCGAGATCGGCGAGCGCCTCGGAGAAGCCGCCGAGGTACGCGGAGACCTGCACGAGGTGGAGCACCTGCGCGAGGCCGAAGCCGGCGCAGCACGCGACGACGCACATCAGCGCACCGCGCCACGTCGCCGGGGCGCGCCAGTCCTCCCGCAGCAGCCACACCGGGACGGCCGTGAACGCGACGACGAACACGTATTCGTAGCAGAACCACCCGGCGACGAACGCGATCGCCCCCAGCGCAGCGAGGTGCGGCGGCTTCACCCGGTCGCTCTTCAGGAGCGCGAGCAAGAGCACGCCGATCTCGGCGAGGCACAGCGACAGCGCGTACCCGTGGTAGCAGAGCCCGTGCATCATGTTGGCGAACATGGGCGCTGCGAGGAACACCAGGTACACCGCCGCCGTGTGGCGTACGCCGATGGTGGCCGCCATCGCGTACGCGAGGAACGAAAACGCGAGGAGCCCGACGCCGAGCGGCAGCAGCCGGTAGTGGAAGACCGCTCCTTTCCCGAACAGCTTGGTCATGAACGCGACCGTGTACGCGCTGCCGGGAGGGTTGTGCAGGTACACGCAGTCGCGCGGGACCATGCACAGCTCCTGGTCGTGCTTCCCGCCGGCGGACTCGAACGCCGTGCCGTAGCTGATCTCCGGCAGGCCCTTGCGGTACCCGAAGCCGTGGTCGGCGAACGCCTCCCCGGCGCGGATGTCGTTCGCCTCGCCGTACGAGTCGGCGATCTCCGACAGGTTCAAGCCGCGGGCCCAGGCGTAGCTGACCTCTCGGCCGACCATGGTGAGCACCACGCAGACGATGATCCCCAGGCTCAGGAGGTCGACCAGGGACCAGGCGCGGTGTGAGGTCGTCGAACCCTCGGGGAGCCGTCTCGCCGCGCGAGCTTCCACGCGGGGGACTCTACCACGGTGCCTCTCGGGCCAGCGCAGGAAACGGCGCCTCGCGCGAGCCCCCCGGCGGCGCGCGCCGGGGGCGCCGCGACGACGTGGCGCGGCGCCCGCTCAGATGAACTTGAGCTTCCGCGCGGCGAACACGCTCATCCGGAGGAGGATGAGACCGTGCCGGAACCGCGAGATGTTGGTCTCGCCGTAGGTGCGGTTCTTGTAGCGGATGGGGATCTCGAGGATCTTCAGCTGCAGCTTGCTCGCGCCGAAGATCAGGTCGAAGTCGCCGAACGGGTCGAAGTCGCCGAAGTAGGACCGGTTCTTCGCGAGGCGCTCGTAGTCCTCGCTCCAGAGCACCTTCGTCCCGCACAGCGTGTCCTTCATCGGCTGGTCGAGGAGGAAGGTGAAGACCTTGGCGAAGCCAGCGTTGCCGATCTTGTTGAGGAAGCGCATCGCCTCGCTCTCCATCGGGTACACCATGCGGTTGCCGTGGACGTAGTCGGCCCGGCCCGCGACCATCGCGTCGAAGAACTTGGGCAGCTCCTCCGGGGGCACGGTGAGGTCGGCGTCGAGGATCATGAGCATGTCCCCCTGCGCGCGCCCGAAGCCCTCGCGCACCGCGTCGGCCTTGCCCTTGCCGACCTGCTTGCACGCGCTCAGCTTGAGGGGGCCCTTGTAGGTCGCGACGACCTCCTGGATCTTCTCGTACGTCCCGTCGCTCGAGCCGCCCTCGACGAAGATGATCTCGGTGGACGACCCCATGACCGGGGTTCGATCGACCGCCGCTTGGATGTTGCCCGCCTCGTTGCGCGCCGGCACCACCACCGTCACCTTGGGGGCCTTGGGGCGGGCCACGCGGCGGGGGCGCAGCGTGTAGAGCCGGTAGAGCGACGCCGCCCGGAAGGGGTCGACCTTCGCCATCCACTTGTTGAGGACGGTCGACACGCCCGGCACGTCGGCGGGCAGGATCATGCGATCTTCGGCGCGGATCGCCTCGAGATCGGTGAGGTCGAAGAGGTTGTCGAGGGTGGCCTCGCCCAGCCAGTTCTCCTCCGGCCCGCGCTCGACGACGCCCACCGCCGCCGCGGCGGCGAGCGGACCCGCCCAGAGGTAGTTGAAGCAGGTGAGGTAGATGCGCCCGTCGTCCGTGAGGTGGCGGCGGAGGTTCTCGAGCAAGCGCTGCACGTCGTGGACCGAGTGGATGAGCCGATCGGCGACGATCGCGTCGTAGCGCTCGTTGGACGTGAACGTGGTGGCTTCGCCGAGCTCGACGCGCATCCCGGGATCGCGACCGCGCGCGATCTCGACCGCCTCGGGCAGCCAGTCGATGCCGTGGCGAACGGCGTTGGGCAAGCCGGCGAGCGTCTCGCCGCGGCCGACGCCGACCTCGAGCACCTTGAGGTCGCGGTGGATCGCCCGGCCGAGGGCCCCGGTGATGTCGCGCTGGAGCACCGCGCGCCGCCCCGAGTTGCCCCGCTGCAAGAGCGCGCGGAAGTAGCGCTCCCACGCGGCGGGGATGCGCAGGTCGCCAGGGGTGGGCGCGGGGGCCTTGGACGCGAGCTCGAGTGCCATGAGACAGACCCATAGCGCGTGTCGGGCTCCGCGAGAACCCGGCAGCGCGGCGCGTCCGTCAAGCCCGTCGACAGATCGGGCGAATCGTGGCATGCGTGGCGCATGCGCAGAGGCTTGGGTATGGCCTGGCGCCTGCTTCTGCCGATCGCGGTGGCGGTGGCGTTCGGGGTCTTCTACCGCCACCCCTACGTGCGCAGCGCCGTCTGGGTGTGCCTCCTGCTCGTCTCCTACGACGGATGGGGCCGCGGGGCGCTGGAGGCCGCCCGGCGCGCCGGCTTGCCCGACCTCGACGTCGACCTCGGCGTGCGGCTCTCGTGGGGCATGGCGGTGACGCTCTTCCTCGGCGGGATCGCGTGCATGTTGCACTTCGCCAACCGCTCGTTCTTGTTCGCCGAGGTCGCGGTGGGGTGGGCGCTCGAGGCGACCGTGCTCCTGCACGCGCGCGGGCGAGCGCCGTCCTTGCGCGCCGTCCGCGCGTCCCTCGCGCGCCCCCTCCCCCTGTTCATCGGGGTGGTGGCGGTCCTCTTCTTCGCCAACGAGCTCGTGGGCGGCGTCGCGAACCCCTGGACCAACCGCTCCGACGACGAGCCGCTCTACTTCTTCATCCCCCAGAAGCTGCTCGACACGGGATCCATGCTCGAGCCCTACAACGTGCGGCGGATGACGTCGTACGGTGGGCAGTTCTTCCTGCACGGGCAGTTCCTGCTCTTCGGCTCGCACTACCAGCTCAACGCCGTCGACCAAGGCCTCGGGACGTTCCTCGTGCTCGCCCACGTCTTCGGGGAGACCGCGCGCCCGTCCCTCCGGCGGCCCCGCGTCCTCGCCCTCGTCCTCGGCTTCCTCCTCGTCGTCACGATCGACACCGTCCGCTACAACGTCGGGAGCCTGATGACGGTGCTCGCGGCCCTCCTCGGCACCCACCGCACCTGGATGATCGCGCGGAGGGACGACGACATCCGCCCCGCGGGCTACGTGCTCACCGCGCTCTGCTGCGCCTCCGCGTGCGTCCTGCGGACGAGCGCGGCTCCCCCCGTCGCTGCGTTCCTCGGCCTCACCGCGATCCAGCACGCGCTGCCGCGGCCGCTGCGCCTCCAGCGCGACGCGCTCAAGCACGCCGCGGTTCGTGTCGCGCGCACGGTCGGGGCCCTGGGCGCTGCGACGGCCGCCTCCCTGCTCGCCTGGCTCGCGCTCTACAGGCAGTCGTCGGGCACGTGGATCTACCCGCTCAGCCGCGGCAACATGACGCCCGGCTTCGCGATCCTCAAGGTCGAGTCCGGGGTGTGGTTCAACCTGAAGCACGTGCTGTCGGACCTCGCGTACCCGAAGCCGATCGCGACCTCGATCCTCCTGCTCGCCGCCGGCGCACTGCCGCTCACGCTCGGGCGGGCGGCGCCGCGGGAGCGAGCGACCGCAGGCTCCGACGCGCCGATCCTCGTCACCGTCGCGTTCTTCGCGATGATCTTCACGAGCGTGCTCGGCGGGGCCTTCGACGAGGCGCCCAACGCCCGGTACTACTTCGGCTTCTTGATGTGGGCGGTCCTGATGGTGGTCCTCGGCGCCGTCCGCCCCGGCGCGCTCGGCGCGCGCGGCATCGTCGCGATCGTCGCCGTCTTGATCCACGTGGCCGCGACGCGCGAGCCGCTGAAGAAGCGCTTCGACGCTCACCTCACGTTGGCGGAGAACAACATCGACCCGCCGTTCACCGCGATCCAAGACAGCGAGGCGGCGACGCGCCTCTACCGCGAGGCCCAGGCCGAGATCCCCAAGGGCGCGCGGGCGGTGATGACGGTGGAGGAGCCGTTCCGCTTCGACATGAAGCGCAACCCGCTCTTCAGCCTCGACCTCGCCGGGGGCCTCGGCCCGGCGCCCGGGTTTCCGTGCTTCCAGGGGCCGGAGGCGCTCGCGGCGTACCTCCTCGCGAACGGGATCGACTACATCATCACCATCCCGTACGTCCCGACGCGCTACCTCGACCTCTACGACCTCGAGGCATGGCGAAAGCACCGGACGGCCACGCGGAGCTTCCTCGTGTACGAGGCGCCGTACATGGTCGACGCCATGGAGTCGATCGAGGCCCTCCGCAAGACGCGGCGCACGGTCGTGAAGGGCGGAGGCCTCGCGATCATCGACCTGCGGACCCGCTGAAGGGCGGCGTCACCCCCGCGCGACGTTCTCGCGGAACCAGGCGTAGGTCGTGCGCACGCCCTCTTCGAGGCCGACGCGCGCGCGCCATCCGAGGCCGGATAGCTTGGAGACGTCGAGGAGCTTGCGCGGCGTGCCGTCGGGCTTGGTGGTGTCCCAGACGAGCTCACCCTCGAAGGCCACGACCCTCGCCACGAGCTCGGCGAGCTCGCGGATGGAGAGGTCCTCCCCGGTGCCGACGTTGACGACGCCCGGCTCGTCGTACCGCTCCATCAAGAAGACGGAGGCGTCGGCCAGATCGTCGACGTGGAGGAACTCGCGCTTGGGCGTGCCCGTCCCCCACATCGTCACCGTCGCGTCGCCGCGGGCCTTGGCCTCGTGGAGCTTGCGGATCATCGCCGGCAGCACGTGCGAGCTCTGGAGGTCGAAGTTGTCGAACGGGCCGTACAGGTTCGTCGGCATGAGCGAGATGCCGTGGAAGCCGTGCTGCTTCCGGTACGCGTCGACCATGGTGATGCCCGCGATCTTCGCCACCGCGTAGGGGGCGTTGGTCGGCTCGAGCGCGCCGGTGAGCAGGTACTCCTCGCGGATCGGCTGCGGGGCCATCTTCGGGTAGATGCAGGACGATCCGAGGAACGCGAGCTTCTCGACCCCGTGGTCGCGCGCGGCGTCGATCACGTTGAGCTGGATGAGGAGGTTGTCGCGGATGAAGTCGGCGGGGTACGTCGAGTTGGCGAGGATCCCGCCGACCTTGGCCGCCGCGAGGAAGACGTGGGTGGGGCGCTCGGCGGCGAAGAACGCCTGCACCGCCGCGCGATCGCAGAGGTCGACCTCGGCGCGGGTGCGCACGACGACGTCCACCCCCGGCTCGCGAGCGAGCCGGCGCACGATGGCGCTCCCGACGAGGCCGCGGTGGCCGGCGACGAAGACCTTACCACGCATGGCGACGCCCCTCTTGCAGCTGCCCCGACAGGCGCAGCGTCTGCTCGCGGCCCGCGAGCTCGAGATCGTGCGCCACCATCATCTTCACGAGCTCGGGGAAGGTCACCGTCGGCTGCCAGCCGAGCTTCTCGCGGGCCTTCGAGGCGTCGCCGAGGAGGTGATCGACCTCCGCCGGGCGCAGGTAGCGGCTGTCGAGCTCGACGTATTTCTTCCAGTCAAGCTCGACCTCCTGGAACGCGAGCTCGAGGCACTGCCGCACCGAGTGCGACACCCCCGTCGCGACCACGAAGTCGTCGGGCTGATCGGCCTGGAGCATCTGCCACATCGCGCGCACGTAGTCGCCGGCGAAGCCCCAGTCGCGCTTGGCGTCGAGGTTGCCGAGGTGGAGCTTGTGGTCGAGCCCGAGCTTGATGCGCGCCGCCGCGCGCGTGATCTTGCGGGTGACGAAGGTCTCTCCGCGCCGGGGCGACTCGTGGTTGAAGAGGATGCCGTTGCAGATGAACATCCCGTAGGCCTCGCGGTAGTTCGTCGCGAACCAGTGGGCGGCCACCTTGCTCGCGGCGTACGGGCTGCGGGGGTGGAACGGCGTCTTCTCGTTCTGCGGCGGCGCCTCGCTCCCGAACATCTCGCTGGAGCCGGCCTGGTAGAAGCGCACCGTCTGCTTCGACCCGAGCATGTAGTCACGCACCGCCTCGAGCAGCCTCAGCGTGCCCGTCGCCACGACGTCGGCGGTGTACTCCGGCTCGTCGAACGAGACGCGCACGTGCGACTGCGCGCCGAGGTTGTAGACCTCGTTCGGCTTCACCTCCTCCACGATCCGGCGCATCCCGGTGCCGTCGGAGAGGTCGCCGAAGTGGAGGAAGAGCCGCGTGTCGGGCTCGTGGCGGTCGGCGTAGATGTGGTCGATGCGGCCGGTGTTGAAGGTGCTCGCGCGGCGCACGATGCCGTGCACCTGGTAGCCCTTCTGGAGCAGGAGCTCGGCGAGGTACGAGCCGTCTTGACCGGTGATCCCGACGATGAGGGCACGCCTGTTCACGATGCTTTCTCCGGTGTCTGTGGTACGTACGGGCCGATGGCCGAGCTCACGCGCGAACTGCTCCGGGACCTGCCCAAGAACGGCCCGACCGACCCTATCGAATACTACAGACGCCCACTCGTGGGATGGCTCTTTCGCGAGCGCATCAACATGGGCCTCCGGCTCCTCGGGTCAGGGAGGGCGGGGTCGCGCCGCTTCGAGCACGGGCTCGAGGTCGGCTACGGAGCGGGCGCGGTCCTCCTCGCGATGGCGGGGGTGGCCGACCGGCTGAGCGGCCTCGACCTGGACGCCGACCCGGCGGTGGTCGACGCGATCCTCGCCCGGCGCGACGTGAAGGCCGACCTCCGCAAAGGGAGCGTGCTCGAGATGCCCTTCGACGACGGGGCGTTCGACCTCGTCGTGTGCTTCTCGGTGTTCGAGCACCTCCGCGAGTACGGCGCGGCCCTCCGCGAGGTCCGGCGCACGATGCGGCCCGGCGGCCGGTTCCTCCTCGGCATGCCGGCGGTGAACCGGATGATGGAGTGGGGCTTCCTCGCGATCGGCTTCAAGGGCATCGACGACCACCACGTGACGCCCCCGGTGCGGGTCGCGCGCGCGTTCGACGAGGCGGGCTTCCGCCTGCTCGACGTGAAGTACCTCGGCGTGCCGCGCCCGCGCGCCGCGCTCTACACGACGTGGCTGCTCGAGCCCACATGAGCGACTACCGCGCCCGCGCGGCCGACGCGGAGATCTCCGAAGACGCCGCGAAGATCCGCAAGAACGCGCTCCTCGAGGAGATCTACCTCGACGTGTACCGGCGCATCCTCGAGGCCGTGCCCGAGGCCACCCACCCGCGCCTGCTCGAGATCGGCTCCGGCGGCGGCTTCTTCGCGCGCGTGGCGCCGCACGTCGTCACCAGCGACTGCGTGGCCGGGCCCGGCATCTCGAAGGTCGTGGACGCGTGCCGTCTCGACGAGTCGTTCCAGCCAGGCTCCCTCGACGGCATCGTCGCGTTCAACGTCTTCCACCACCTTCCCGACGCGCGCGGCTTCCTGAAGACGGCGTCGATCGTGCTCAGGCCCGGCGGGCGGATCGTCCTCGTCGAGCCGTGGTTCACGCCCGTCGGGCAGTGGTTCTACCGCGCGCTCCACCACGAGCCGTGGCGCGCCGACCCCGCCGACTGGAGCCTCGTCGGCGAGGGGCGCCTGCTCGGCGCGAACTCGCGCTTGCCCACCAGCGTGTTCCGCGACAGCGACCGCCGCTTCGAGTCGGAGTTCCCGGAGCTCGCGATCGTCGAGCGCCGCCCGTTCCACAAGTGGCTCTACCTCGCGAGCGGCGGCCTCCGGCTGAACACCCGCGTCCCGCGCACGCTCGCGCGCGCGCTGGTCGCGTTCGATCGGCGCGTGCGCGCCGGCGATCGCGCGACCGGCATCTTCGCGCGGGTCGTCGTCGAGAAACGCGCGCCGAAGAGCTGATTCGCCGGGGCACGCTCGATCTCAGCGCGCGCCCGCCTTCGGACGCGACTTTCAGGCGGGGAGGCGCGAGAGGTCCGAGTCGACCAGGGTGACGAGGCACGCGGCCGGGCGCCGAAACCGGCGTGGCCCGCTGGATGGTCGCCGTGCGCGGCGGCGCGGTCGGGGTGAGCGTCGATCGCGGCGAGGCCGCGCTCACACGACCGCAGCCGCGCGCCCGCGTGCCCTGTAGCGCCGGCAACGAACGACGAGGCCGCCCTTGACAGAATAGTAAACGTCATTCACTATGTAAACATGATTCACGGTTCGGCCGCTCCGGGCACGCCGCGGGAGCGCAGGCACGACGAGAACCTCGCCCGCATCCTCGACGCGGCCATGAAGGTGGTGGCGGAGGGGGGCCTCGAGGCGCTCTCCATCCAGCGCCTCGCCCGTGAGGTCGCGTACACGCCCGGCGCGCTCTACCGCTACTTCGACTCGAAAGACGCGATCCTGTCGGCGCTGGTGGAGCGCACGCTCGCCGAGCTCCGCGAGCGGCTCGTGGCCGCCGACGGCACGCTCGGCGCCAGAGCAGCTCCCCTCGCGCGGGTCGCGGCCATCGCCGACGCGTACGCGTCGTTCGCGCGCGAAGAGCCGCACCGCTTCGGCCTCCTCGCGACGACGCTCGCCGACCCCCGCGTCCTCCTCGATCGCCCCGCCGACGCGACGCCGGTGGTCCGCATCATGACCGCCGCGCTCGAGCCCGTCGGCGCCGCCCTCGCCGACGCCGCCGCCCGGGGCGCGCTCGCCGAGGGCGACGTCGCCGAGCGCGCGCTCTGCCTCTTCGCGATGCTCCACGGGCTCCTGCAGATGCGGAAGCAGGAGCGCCACGCGCCGGCGATCCTCGACGTCGACCGCCTCTCGCGCGCGGGCACGCGCGCGCTCCTCGCCGGCTGGGGCGCGAAGCCGCGCGCCCTCGAAGCCGCGTTCCCCAGCAACCCCACCGGAGATCGATCATGAGCACCCCCGCCGCCGCCGCCGTCGCCGCCTTCGCGGGCGTCTTGTCGTGGAGCTTCCTCGAATACGTCATCCACCGCTGGCTCGGGCACCGCTTCAAGAAGAACCCGTTCGGCGCCGAGCACGTGCGCCACCACATCGAGGGCAACTACTTCGCCCCGTCGTGGAAGAAGGGGATCGTCACCGTCCTCGCGACCGCCCTCGTCGGCGCGCCGGCCGTCTTCTTCCTGGGCCCGGCGCGGGGCGTGGCCTACGTCGCGGGCTTCGTGGGGTTCTACCTCTGCTACGAGGTGCTCCACCGCTTGGAGCACGTCCACGGCGGCTTCGGGCCCTACGGTCGCTGGGCGCGCCGGCACCACTTCACCCACCACTTCGTCGACGCGCGCTTCAACCACGGCGTGACGTCGCCGCTCTGGGACTTCGTGTTCGGCACCTACAAGAAGCCGGGGCGGATCACGGTGCCCGCCAAGCTCCAGATGCAGTGGCTCGTCGACCCGAGCACCCGAGACGTGCGGGCCGACTGGGCCGACACCTTCGTGCTCGCGCGGCGGTGACGCTCGACTCGAGCCCTAGCGCACGGCGGTCGCGTCGAGCTCCATCACGAAGTCGTCGGGCAGCGCCGCGGGGACGAGGCCGCTCTTGCGCGGCGCGGGTCGGTCGTCTTCGGGTCCGAGGATCCGGACGCCCGACGGCGGCATGACGTCGCTCGCGTCGTGGCCGAGCCGCGTGCGGAGCTCGACGACGTGGCCGACCAGCGCTTGCACCCGCGAGCGGAGCGCCACGTTCTCGCGGCGGAGCGCGTCGACCATCGCCTCGTCGGCGCGGCGCACCTCGGCCGCGACCGCGCACCAGTCCTCGATGACCTCGGGGAGCACCCACATCCGCCGAGCCGCCTCGTCGACCGTGAGCTCGCCCACGAGCACCGCGGTCGCGACGCGCGCGCGGACCCTTGGATCGCTCCGGTTGGCGGGAACGGAGGTGCTCGGGCGGGTGGTCACGTCGCGGTCGCTGGCCATGGCGCTCGCCAAAAGCATGGCGCGTGCCCGCCGTATCCTCGCAGAACCTGGTCGGTCGGTGGACCACCTGTGCGCGCTCGAGCGCAGTCGGTGTGCTCGGCCGAGCACACTCGCCGAGAGGCGGTTTCGCGCGGCTTTTCAGCACCAAACGGTGTGGTAGGGTGCGCGAAAGTCGGATGGTCCACGACGAGGACAACACGCTCCAGGGATCGCTCGCCCGCCGCCCGTCGGCGCGGCCGCCGGCCGACACGTTCCACATTCGGGTGATCGACGGGCCCGGCGCCGGCGTCGAGGCGGTCGTGAGCGAGTCGACCCCGTCGCGCGTCTTCGTGGGCTCGAGCCGCGCGTGCGAGCTCGTGGTCACCGATCGCCGCGTGTCGCGCCGCCACCTGAGCGCGAGCGTCGCGCGCGGCGCGCTCCTCGTCACCGACGTCGGCTCCACCAACGGCACGTTCGTCAACGGCGTGCGCATCGGCGAGGCGATGCTCTCGGGAGGAGAGACCGTCCGCATCGGCGACAGCGTGATCGTCGTCGAGGCGGTGTCGGGCGCGCGGCAGGCGTCGCTCCCGCCGATCGAGGGCTTCGGCCGCTTGCTCGGCGGCAGCGTCGCGATGCGCAAGCTCTACCCGCTGCTCGATCGGCTCGCCCAGAGCGACGTCCCGGTGCTCGTCGAAGGGGAGACCGGCACCGGCAAGGAGGTCCTCGCCGAGGCGCTCCACGAGCGGAGCGCGCGCGCCGGCGGCCCCTACGAGGTCCTCGACTGCACCGCGATCCCGCCGAACCTCATCGAGTCGGTGCTCTTCGGCCACGAGAAGGGCGCCTTCACGGGCGCGGTCTCGGCGCGGCCCGGCGTGTTCGAGCTCGCCCACGGGGGCACCTTGCTCATCGACGAGATCGGCGACCTCGATCCGAGCCTGCAGCCGAAGCTGCTCCGCGCCATCGAGCGGTCGAGCGTGCAGCGCGTCGGCGGCACGAAGTGGATCCAGGTCGACGTGCGGCTCATCTGCGCGACCCGGCGCGATCTCGAGCAGGAGATCGCGACCGGCCGCTTCCGCGACGACCTCTTCTACCGCATGGCCGTCGCCCGGGTGGAGCTCCCGCCGCTGCGCGCGCGCGCCGGCGACATCGCGCTGCTCGCCCGCGCGTTCTGGGAGCGGCTCGGCGGCCCCGCGGGCGGTCCGCCGGAGGAGCTCTTGCGCGAGCTCGAGGGGGCCGATTGGCCCGGCAACGTGCGCGAGCTCTACAACGTCGTCGCCCAACGCCTCGCCCTCGGCGACCTCGCGCCGACGAGCACCCGCAAGCCGCCCGCCCCCACGGCGGAGTCGGGCACGAGCTACCGCTACACCCGGCCGCCTCCCGCCGACGCGAAGGCCGGTGACGACGCCGATCCCATCGAGGCCCTGCTCGCGCGCGACATGCCCTACACCAAGGCGCGCGAGGTGCTGGTCGCCGAGTTCACGAAGCGCTACCTCGAGCGCCTCCTCAAGCGGCACGGCGGCAACATCTCGCGCGCGGCCCAGGAGGCGGGCGTGGCGCGGCGGCACTTCTACACGTTGCTCGAGCGCACCACGTCCGAGCCGTAGCGGCGCCGGTGCGCGAGCGCGGCGGCGAGGGCGATCGCCGCCGCCGCCGCCGCCACCGCGCAGCCGGAGTCGAAGGTCCGGGGCCGGTAGGTGAAGGTGACCACGCGCTCCCCCGGCGCGAGCGTGCGCGCGACGAGGTCCGCGCTCGACTCCGCGGGCGCGCCGTTCGCGCGCCACCCGGCGTCCCAGTTCTGGTTGAGGAGCAGGCGCGCGCCGCTCGCGGCGCCGCGCACCTCGACCGTCACCTCGTTGGGGCTCCAGCGGGCGATCGACGCTTCGCCTCCGCCCTCGACGTAGGCCTCGCCGCGGTAGGCGCCGTCGCCGATCCCGCGCGCGCCTTGGAAGCGCGGGCGGCCGTCCTTCTCGCGCGGGGCGAGGAAGTTCAGCCCCGGGAACGTGGTGCAGCGGATGCTGCCGACGTTGGCGCGGCGGGCGAGCAGCTCGGGCGGCCCGTCGACGCCGTGAGGGCTGCGCGGATCGGCGATGCCGTAGCGGAGCCACGAGGGGACCTCGTCGTACTGGACGTAGCCGGCGGTCTCCTCCGCGACCTCGGGGACGGCGAGGCCGAACCACGGGCGCGTCGCGCGCGCGTCCTCGCGCGCCATCAGCGCGACGGTGACCACGAACCCGGCCGCGAGGCCGGCGTCCGCGAGCCACGGCCGCGGGAGCCGCGCCCGCCAGCCGGGGAGACGCGCCTCGGCGACGCTGGCGGCGACGACGGCGAAGAGCAAGAACGCGGTGAGCGTGAACCGCGACGGCACGTGCTGCGAGCTGAACGGCGGGACGAGGTGGAGCACGATCCACGGACCCCAGCCGCCGAGCGCGAGGAGCATGAACGCCCACCCGGTGGCCCGCATCGCGCGCACGCGGGGATCGTCGGACAGCCGCCGCCGCGAGACGAGCGCGAGGATGAAGACGAGCGCGATCGGACCGATGTATTGCCCGTATTCGTGCCACATCCAGTCGAGCCCCTCGACCTGGTAGTTGGGGACGTCGTCCACGCTGGAGACGAACATGCGAGGCCACGACAGCGGATCGATCGTCTCCCGCGAGCGCACGTACCGGGGGAACCGCGACAGGGCGTCGCCGATCGCGAGCACCTTGGGCGCCGCGAGCGCACCCCCGAGGGCGCCGAGGGCGGCGCCCCCGACGAGCGGCCTCACGCTCTTCTCCGCCCAGGCCCGGTAGGCGGCGATCAGCGCCACGCAGAGCGCAGTGTGCGGAACGGGATAGATTCCGTTGCCGAGGATCATGAGCGCGAACACGCCCGCGCCGGCGGCGATCCACCGGGCCCGCAGCCGCTCCCCCGGCGGCGTCGCGCGGAAGAAGGCCCCGAGGACCCACGGCAGGCCCGCGTAGAGCTGGTGCCAGGTGTGGCCGACGGCGATCTGGAGCGCGGTCCGCGAGCTCAGCGCGCCCACGAGGCACACGAACGCGACGGCGACGGGGTCGCGCACGAACCCGCGCGCGAAGAACCAGCACCCCAGGGTGAAGGCGACGACGAAGAACACGACCTCCGCTCGCACCGCGGCCTCGAGCGGCAAGAGGAGGTAGAGGGGCAGGACCGGCGACGCCACCGTGCTCGCGCCCTCGGGTGATCCCCACGCGGGGAAGCCGCCGCAGCCGTAGGGATCCCAGAACGGGAACTGCCCGTACACGCGGATGCTCTTCGCCACCAGGTATCGGTGCGACTCCATCTGGTCCCAGTCGTGGGCCCCGAGGGTCGAGAGGCTGCGGAAGAAGCCCGACAGCAGCGCGCCCGCGACGACGGCGACGGACACGCACGCGAAGAGCACCCGCGCCCACCCCGCGCTCGACGCTCGCCCCGCGGCGTCGTCGGCCAGGCCCGGCGCGCGTCCAGGGTCCTCGGGACGCCGACTTGGGCTGCTCGCCGGCAAAGGCACCATCGACGGGCGGATAGTCGAACCGCTCCAAAGCTGCAATCTTCTCGTCGGGTTGTGGTACGGTCGCTCGCCATGGGCGCAGGGACGCGTCTGTCTCGAGTGCTCCAGTGGGCGTTCTTCAGCGCCTCGGTCGCGGTCGTCGTCGGCATGGTCGTCGCCGTCCTCGGCAACGGGCTCGCCGAGTGGCGGACGTGGGGCGGGCACGACTGGGACCAGATGGAGGCCCACCGCTACCTCGTCGTGAAGACGATCAAGCGGTTCGGCCAGTTCCCGTTCTGGGATCCCTACGGCTGCGGAGGCCACCCCTCGTGGGCCGGGATCGAGAGCGGCACCACCATCGTGTCGCCGTTCGCGCCGCTGTACCTGTTCTTGAAGCTCTCGTGGGCGATGCGCATCGAGGTGCTCGGGTGCGCGCTCGGCTCGGCGGGCGGCGCCTGGCTCCTCGCGGGCCGCTACACCCGCTCCCACGCGCTGAAGGCCTTCGTCTGCGTGCTCTTCGCCGTGGGGCCTCGGTGGGCGTACCAGGCGTCGGCGGGGCACACCTGGCACATGTATTATGCACTCACTCCGTGGGTGTTCTGGGCGTTCGACGTGGCGACGACGGGGGACCGGCCCCACCTGCCCAAGCTCGACCTCCGCTGGGCCGCCCTCGCCGGGGCCTTCCTCGCGCTCATGGTGTATTGCGGCGGCATCTACCCGTTGCCGCAGACGGCCCTCCTCCTCGGCGTCGTCGCCCTCGTCCGCGCGGGGAGCCAGCGCTCGATCCGGCCCCTCGTCGCGGTGGCGGTGACGGGCGCGCTGTCGGTCGCCTTCTCCGCCGCGAAGCTCTTCCCGATCATGGACACGCTGCGGCGCTACCCGCGCATCATCGAGTCCAACGAGGTCCTCGACTTCTCGTCGCTCCTCGGCATCTTCGTCACCGCCGAGCCCGACATCCCCAAGTACCCGTTCTCGGTGCCCCGGTGGGGCTTCCACGAATACGGCACCTACGTCGGCTGGGCCGCGTTCGTCGCCGTCGTCGTCGGCGTGCTCTTCGCCCGGGCCGAGCCGCGCGCGCGCGCGATGCGCGTCGCCGGGGTCTTCGCGATCGTCCTCGCGGTCGGCGCCTTCCACAAGTACGCGCCCTGGGCGCTCCTCCGCGAGCTGCCGATCTTCAAGTCGCAGCACGTCCCCTCGCGCTGGACGTACCCGGGCCTGCTCCTCCTGGCTACCGTCGCGGCGTCCACCTTCGAGGGGTGGCTCCGGCGCGCGGGGCGGCTGCGGCCCGCGGCCGAGGTCGCGATCCTCGCCGCGGTCGTGTGGATCGCCAAAGACATCGGCACCGAGTCGCACCGCATCATGGCCCACGCCTTCGGGGTCGAGCCCCCGCGCGTGGCCGAGAAGACGGGCGGGTTCGTGACGCACCTCGAGGTCCCGCCGGAGCTCACCTACCCCGGCTCGTGGGCGCCCCCGGCTATGCCTGTACGTATAGCCAACCAGGGCCAGCTCAACTGCATCACCTTCCCGGGGCTGAACCCCTGGGCCCCCCACGACGCGTCGGGTCGGGTGAAGTTCATGGGCGCGCGCGGCAAGACCGAGCCCGACTACCGCGGCGAGGTCTTCCTCGAGAGCGGCCAGGGCGCCGCCGGCTTCGAGCGCTGGTCGCCCAACGAGATGGTGGTGCACTACAGCGGCGCCCGCCCCGGCGATCACGTCGTGGTCAACCAGAACTGGGACGAGAGCTGGCGCGTCGACGGCGCCCCCACCGTGAACCTCGGGTGGAAGAACGCGGTGCGGGTCTCGTCGAGCGACGGCACCGTCACCTTCCGCTACGTGCCCCGCACCTTCGCCCTCGGGGCCACCCTCTCGCTCGGCTCCGCGGCCCTCGTCGTGGGCCTGATCGCCCGGGGTGCGCTGCGCCGGCGCCGAGCTCGCGGCGTGGCGCGCGCGGCCGCGGCCGCGTAGCGATCACTTCCCTTCCATCGAGCGCCGCATCGCCGCGAGCGGCGCCGCGTCGTCGAAGGTCACCGCGCGCCCGACGCGCCTCACGCCGAGCTCGCGGAACAAGCCGGCGACGTCGTACGCGACCGGCGACGCCCCCCACGCGCGGTGGAGCTCGCGGAGCACTCCGGTGCCGGTCGCCGCGTCTCCGACGTCGAGCGCCCGCTCGAGCTCCCAGCGGACCGCGTTGTTGCCGCCGGCCGCGAGGATCGCGCGGAGCGCGGTCTCGAGCGACGCCTTCCCCTGGGTGCGCTTGCGGATCTCGACGTCCGCGACGAGCAAGAAGAGCGCGCCGCCCCAGTAGGTGCGGCCCCAGGTGTGGGTGTTGTCGAGGCCGCGGTCGCCCGCCTCCGGGAGCCCCTGCGGCATGCCCCAGGTGAAGCTCCTCCACACCTCCTCCGCGCCGAGCTGCCCGATCCGCAAGCGGGCGAACGGCTCGACGTAGGTGGCGAGGCCCTCCTCGATCCAGTCGCGCTGGCGCGGCTGGGCGGGGAAGCCGGTGTGGACCATCTCGTGGGTCATGACCCAGTCGCGGGCGAGATCCTCGGGGGTGACGTCGTCGCCGACGTGCACCAGCACCGACGCCCCGCCCCCCGAGAGCGACTTGCCCATCATCACGTCGTCGCCGGAGTCGACCACCACCAGGACGAGCGCCTCCGGCACCGGGAACCGCCCGAAATACGCGGTGACCGCCCGCGCTGCGTCCGTCACCCACCGCGCCACGACCCCGTCGCCGCGCTTCGGCGTCGCGCCGCCGATGGCGAGGTGGAGCCTCGCGCCGCCGACCTCGATCTCGCTCGTCCGCAGGCGGCCGAACGCACTATACGGAGAGGTATAGATGTCGGCGAGGGCGATCTCCCAGCCAGCGGCCGCGCCGTAGACTCCGGTGGCGAACGACCACCCGGGCGGCGTCGTCACCGCGAAGCGCACCCGCGTCGCCCCCGCCGCCCCCTCGGGCACGAGGAGCCACGACGACGGCGGCGCCTCGAGCACGTCCGGCGACTCCACGCTCGCGGTGTCGACCTGCCCGATCTGCCGGCAGGCCTCGCGCAGGCGCACGCGGTAGCGGAGCGTGCAGCCCCGCGCGGCGCACACCGGGGGCACGTCGAAGCGGTCGGCCACGCGCCGCACGGGCCCCGCGTCCGCGGGCTCGGTCACCGCGACGTCGGCGACGTACGGGAGCAGGGGATCGTCGATGGACACCGCCGTCGGCGAGCCGGGCGGCAGGCGGGCGACGCCCGTCACGTCGCCCGCGCGGTCGTCGAACGCGATCGCGTAGTCGACGGCGCCGAGCGACGCGGGCGGAGCGCGCACGGGGGCCGCTCGCCCCCCGCAGGCGAGAGCCGAGATGGTGACCGCCGCCGCCGCCAGCGCGAGGCGCCGCACCAGGCTCAGCCGGCGTGCTTCTCGATGATCCGCCCGAGGCGCGGGATCGCCGCCTCGACGTTCTTCTTCGCCGAGCCGCGGAGCTTGTCGTACGCGCCCTTGGCGACCGCGTTCTTCGCGCGCTGCGCCTTGCCGTCGGTGATGGTGAGGAGCGCGTCGGCGCACCGCGTGCTGTTGGCCGAGAAGAAGTCGGCGACCGACTTCCCCTGCGTCTTGGCGTCTTGGTAGATGGGGTCGAGCGCCTTCGCGAACTCGGGGAGGAGATCGGTGACCGCCCCCTCGACGAAGCCGGGCTTGATGCCCTTCACGGCCTTGTAGCCGGCCTTGATCGCGAGGCCGCTGATCCCGCCCTTGTCGCCCACCTCGGCTTCGATGAGCTCCACGCAGTCGGAGATCACCTTTTGCTTCTTCGAGTCGTCGGTCAGGATGTCGGGCAAGGTCGGCATGGGTTAACCCTCGGGAATTTCGGTCCTTACCACACAATCCAGCCTTACCCAAGCCTGGGGCGTCACGCGCCTCGCCCGTGGCGAGCCGCGGCGCCGCGCCGAGGAGCGACGCGATCCGATCGGCGGCGCGCGCCCATGACGTCGAGCTGCGGTGACGGCGGGGCCGACCGTGCAGGGGCGCCCGGGGCGCGCCCTGGCGCGCGGGCGCCCGCGCCGTCGAAAAGCATCGTCAAATCAACGCCATCTGGCACCAGCGCGGTGGCACCGGGCTTGCGAATCGGGTTCGGCGAAAGGAATCGAATCGACCATGACCACCCGCACCGCCTTCACCTCCGCGCTCTCCCTCGCTGCGCTCGCTGGCGCCGTCCTCTTCACCAGCACGGGCTGCGCCACGGCGACCGACGCCGAGGCCGCCCCCGAGGCGACGGCCGAGGCGACCTCGGAGCTCCGCCGCGGAGGCCTCTCGGCCGAGGGCGACGAGTGCACCGTGCGCACCCTCCCCGACGGCACCAAGGTGCCGGGCAAAGAGAAGGGCTTGGAGTGCTGCGCGACCGCCGACCCCAACGACTGCGTCGTCATCCTGAAGCCCATCCCCACGAGCTTCGTCCGTCGCTGATCCCAGGGCTGTCCTGGGGCGGCGCTCGACCCCCGGATCGTCGTCGTCGCAGCCCTCGCCGCCGCGCGCGCCGCGCCCGTCGACGCCGCGGCGCCGGCGGGCGCCGACGCGCCGGACGTGACGAGCGCCACACCGGGCGCGGCGAGCGCCCCACCGCCGACGACGCGGACGGACATCGCGCTCTGACGAGGAGGCAAGGCGCCGCGCCGCAGAAAACTCGGCGACTACCACACCGCCGCGATCGTCCCAAGGGTGAGCCTCCGCCGGTGAAATGGTAGGAAGCCCGGCGTGATCCCCCGATACACGCCCGCCGCCTTCGCCACGCTCTGGTCCGCCGAAACCCGCTACGCGACGTGGCTCGAGGTCGAGCTCGCCGCCTGCGAGGCGATGGAGACCCACGGGCTCGTCCCCGAGGGCACCGGGGGTCGGATCCGCGCGAAGCAGCCCAAGCTCGACGCCGCGCGCATCGAGGAGATCGAGCGCACGGTGAAGCACGACGTCATCGCGTTCCTCACCCACGTCGAGGAGCTGGTGGGCGAAGACGCGCGCTGGCTCCACCGCGGGATGACGTCGAGCGACGTCCTCGACAGCGCGCTCGCCGTCGTCCTCGGGCGCGCGGCCGACATGCTCGTCCAGCGCCTCGACGGCCTCCTCGCGGCGCTCGCGCGCCGCGCCCGCGAGCACGCGCGGACCCCGATGATCGGGCGCAGCCACGGCATCTTCGCCGAGCCGGTGACGTTCGGCCTCGCGCTCGCGGGCCACCACGCCGAGCTCGCGCGCGGGCGGGCCCGCCTCGCGGCCGCGGCCGCGGAGATCAAGGTCGGCAAGATCGCGGGCGCGGTCGGGACCTACGCCCACCAGTCGCCGGCCATCGAGGCCGAGGCCCTCGACGCGCTCGGCCTCACCCCCGAGACGGTGAGCACGCAGGTCGTCGCGCGCGATCGCCACGCGAGCTTCTTCTGCGCGATGGGCCTCGTCGCCGCCGGGATCGAGCGCCTCGCCACCAACGTGCGGCACTGGCAGCGCTCCGAGGTCGCCGAGGCCGAGGAGGCGTTCACCAAGGGCCAGAAGGGCTCGAGCGCGATGCCGCACAAGCGCAACCCCATCTTGAGCGAGAACCTGTGCGGCCTCGCGCGGGTCGTGCGCGCGGCGGTGGTGCCCGCCCTCGAGGACGTCTCGCTCTGGCACGAGCGCGACATCTCGCACTCGTCGGTCGAGCGGATGATCGGCCCCGACGCGACCGCGACGCTCGGCTTCATGCTCGAGCGCGCGACCGGCCTCGTCGACGGGCTCGTCGTGTACCCCGAGAACCTGAAGAAGAACCTCGACCGCGCCGCCGAGCTCTACTTCTCCGAGGCGGTGCTGCTCGCGCTCGTCGGGGCGGGCATGGCGCGGCAAGACGCGTACGTGCTCGTCCAGCGCAACGCGATGCGCGCGTGGTCGGGCGACGGCACGTTCCGCGGCAACCTGGGAGCGGACGCCGACATCGGCGCGCGGCTCTCGGCCGACGCGCTCGCGGCGTGCTTCGACCTCGACCACGCGCTCGCGCACGTGCCGGCGATCGTGGACCGCGCGCTCGCCTGACCGGCGCGCCTTCGCCGCCTCTTCAGAGGAGGATCGCGGCGCTCGTGATCAAGGTCGCGAGGACGAGGATGAGCGCCATCATCATCGTGACGGCGCGCCGCGCCTCGTCCGAGTAGCGCGGGCTCGTCCACAGGAGCACGAAGCCGAGCGGGGGTACGAGCGTGAGAAGCAGCCCGACGACGAGCGGATCTTCGGTGAGCCGGAACGGGCGGGCGGGCGGCGACTTGGCGACGACCGCGGGCTTCTTCGCGGCGCGGACCCCGCGCGCGAGGTCGCGCACCGGCGGGATGAACATGCACTTCTTCAGCGCCTCTTGGGCGCGGAGGCGCTCGGGGTCGAGGCGGACGGGCGGGACGTACCTCGGCCGAGGTGCCTCACGAAGCCATCCGAGCCCGGCGAGAGTTCCCATGGGGTATTGCCCGAAAAAGCCTACACGAGCTTCAGGGGAGCGCACGTAACGTTAAGGTTGAGCCCCAGGCGGGCTCACCGCAAGGCACGGCGGCGCTTTTTGGTCGCTGGCGCTCGGCGTCGCCGCGGCGCCGCCACCGGTCGCGGCGGCCTGGTGGGCGCGCAAACCCTCGGAATGGCCTGTGTTTTTGCGCCGCGCGCGCCGGGACGCGGCGCGCCCCACGACGAACGCGATGAGGGGCAGGTGCCAGAGGCGGAGCTTGCTCGGCTCACCCGCGTACACGGCCTCGACCGGAACGGCGACGAAGGGGAGATCGCGAACCACGAGCTGCCCGAGCAGATCGTTCGGGTACCCGTAGCGCGGCCACAGGCCGTCGAGATCGAGCGCGGCGGCGGCCGCGCGCCCGAGCGCCGTGAACCCGCACTGGCTGTCGGTGACCTCGCGCCCGAGCGCGACCGACGTGAGCCAGGAGAAGCCGAGGCCTCCGACGCGGCGCGCCCACGGCACCTTCGCGCGCGACGCGGGGGAGCTCAGCCGGTCTCCCTTGGCGTACGCCGCCTCGCCGCGGACGACGGGGAGCGCGACGCGCGCCAGATCGGCGGGGGCCATCTGGCCGTCGCCGGCCATCACGCAGAAGGCGTCGCGGTCGGCGCCGGGGATCGCGAGCGCGCGCCGGTAGCCGCTCGCGATGGCCGCGCCCACCCCGCGGTTGCGGGCGTGGCGCACGACCTCGACCCGCGGATCGCCGTGCGCCAAGGCGGCCTCGGCGGTGCCGTCGGCGCTCCCGTCGTCGACCACGACGACGTGATCGACGAACGAGGGCATCGACGCGAGCACGCGGCCGATGCGGGGCGCCTCGTCGAGCGCGGGGACGACGACGATGACCTTGGCGCCCTCGAGCATCTACCGGCCCTTCCTAGCACG
The DNA here is from genome assembly GCA_016794325.1 of Myxococcales bacterium. GTDB lineage: Bacteria > Myxococcota_A > Polyangia > Polyangiales > Polyangiaceae > SXNL01. The sequence goes on from JAEUKG010000156.1 coordinate 33,096, forward strand.
TCCGCGCGCGCTGCGGCGCGGCGGGGTCGCGAGCCGCTTGCAGGGTTGACACGCGTTCGTCACAGAGGTGAGGTACTTGGGTTCCATGGCCCGCATCCTGGTGATCGAGGACGATCCCGACATTCAGACGGTGCTCGACTACAACCTTCGCGAGAAGGGCCACAAAGTCACGACCACCGCCAAGGGTCAGGAGGGCCTGAAGCTCGTCCGCGAGAAGAAGCCCGACCTCGTGCTGCTCGACCTCATGTTGCCGGATCTGCCGGGCACCGAGGTGTGCAAGGCGATCAAGGGCGACCCCGCGCTCCGCTCGACCTACGTGGTCATGCTCACCGCGAAGGGCGAGGAGATCGATCGCGTCGTCGGCTTCGAGCTCGGCGCCGACGACTACGTGGTCAAACCGTTCAGCGTGCGCGAGCTCGTGCTGCGCATCCAGGCGCTTCTCCGGCGCTCGACCGGCGAGGTCGAGGTGGGCCCGCAGATCGAGTTCGGCGGCCTCAAGGTCGACCGCGAGGCTCACCGGGTGTGGGTGGGCGACGCCGAGGTCGAGCTCACCGCGCTCGAGTTCAAGCTGCTCGTGACCCTCTTCGATCGCAAGAACCGCGTGCAGACGCGCTCGGTGCTGCTCAACGACGTGTGGGGCATCGAGGCCGACATCACGACGCGCACCGTGGACACCCACGTGAAGCGCCTGCGCGAGAAGCTCGGCGCCGCGGGGGAGTACATCGAGACCGTCCGCGGCGTCGGCTACCGCTTCGCCGACTCGCCGGAGCCGCGCAGCTCGTAGCGCGGGCGCCGCAGCGCGCCGGCGCGGGGCGCCGTCACTTCGGCCGCGTCGCGACGTAGATGTCCTGGCCGCCGGCGCCGCCCGGGCGGTTGCTCACGACGTAGAGCCGGCACCCGTCCTTGGAGATCCACGAGGGCTCGTCGCTCGAGTTGCTGTTCACGTTCGGGACGGGGATGGGCTCGCTGAACACGCCGGTCGGCGTCGATCGCGTCGAGACCCAGATGTTGTAGCTCCCGAAGCCGGCGAGGGGCCGGTCCGAGGAGAAATACAGCGCGAGCCTGTCGGCGCTGAGGATCGGCGCGAGGTCGTCGAAGCCGGCGCTGTTGACGTTGGCGGGCGTGCTCACCGTGTATCCCGTCCCCGCCACGAAGGTGGCGAGCTGGATGTCGACGGGGACGCCCCCGCGCGAGGTCACGAACCAGATCTCGTCGGCGCTGCCCCGGGTGAAGGGCGTGGCCTCGTAGTCGGTCGTGTTGAGGTTGGCGATCTCCGTCGGCGGGTCGAAGGGGTCGGTGGCCGCGAGCCTCGTCGCGCGGAAGATGTTGCTGTCGGAGTTCAGCGGGTTCTGACGCTCGAAGATGATCGTCAGGCCGTCGGGCGTGAGGTTGGGGGCGAAGTCGTTGATCGCCGAGTTGACCCCGGGGATCGGCTGCGGGGGGCCGAAGTCGTCGGCGAGGCTCGCGCGGGTGGCGGAGTAGAGGTCGAAGCGCCCGAGCCCTCCGTCGCGCTCGCCGTCGAAGTAGACGGTGAGCTCGTCTTCGGTGAAGCGCGGCGTGCCCTCCTTCGCCGCGGTGCTCAAGCTCGCGACGAGCTTGGGCGCGGCGAAGTTCTTGGTGGAGTCGCACGCCGGCGGCGCCGCCTCCTGGTCGAGGGTGGAGTCGGCCGGCGCGTCCGCGGCGTCGGCCCCGGCGTCGCGCGGCGCGGACGCCTCGACCGGCGCGTCGGGCGACGCGCCGTCGGCCGGGCCCTGCCGCGACATCTCGGAAGGGATACCGAGGATCGCCTCGCAGCCCGTGACGAGGGCGAGGGCCGCGAGGGGCGCGAGCGCGACGATCACGCGCGCGCGGCTCATCGGCGCACCTGCCTCGGCGCCGCGAGCGCCGACGCCCGAGAGTCGCCTTGGCTCGGCGCGAGCACCCAGAGCACGACCCCGGTCGCGACGAGCACGACGCCCACCCCCACCATCACGTTGGCCACGCGCGCGCTCGACCGCGCGTCTTCCCATTGCGTGTATCCTGCATCGTTGCAGGCGCCGTTGGGACAGGAGGCCTCGGCGTCCGACCACTGCGAGCTCGCGCGGAGGCCGAAGAAGCCGCCCGCGCCGAGGCCGAGCGCGCCCGCTCCCGCCGCCGCCACCGCCGCGGTCTTGTGCCACGTCCACGTCGACTCCCGAGGCGGCGCCGGCGCAGGCGGGGGCGCGATGGGCGGGGGCGGCGGGGGCGCGACCGTCGCGCGCGGCTCGAGCTTCGGCAGGTCGACGACCACGAGCCCCGACCCTGGCTCGACCCGCACCGCCTTCTCGAGGGGCACGTGGTCGGGCGCGCTCACCGCGATCGCGTGCTCGCCGGGGTCGACGGGCACGTCGACGTCGAGAGACACCCCCTCGCTCCGGCCATCGACGACGACGCGCGCGCCCGGCGGGGCGCCGGTCATCGTGATCCGCAGCTTCGCGAGCCGCGGCGCGAGCTTGTCGGCGCGGCCCCGCGCCACCTGCTCGCGATCGCCCTGCCCCGTGAGCTTGGCCAGGCGCGCGACCTCGAGGAAGGCGGCCCACGCGCTCGCGAGCCGCCCCACGTGCTCGAGGCAATCGGCGACGTTGTAGAGCGTGCCGATGCCGGGATCGAGCCGCTGGCTCTCCTCGAGCTTGGGGCACGCCTCGGCGAACTTGCCCTCCTTGGCGAGGCCCCGCCCCTCCTCGAAGAGCGCGCTCGCGCGCTCGCGGTCGTCGGCGGTGGGCTCGGCCGCGAGCGCGGGGGCGGTCACGGTGGAGACGACCACGCACGCGAGGAGGGCGAAGAGCGAGGAGCGCACGATCACCTCTGTTTGTCGAAGAGATCCGGGGGCGGCGCGGGCGCCGTCGTGGCGGTCGCGGCGGCCGAGGCGGGGGGTTTCGTGGTCGCTTTGGGCGCAGCGGACGCCCGCGGCGCGGACGGCGCGGACGACGACGACGCGACCGCGACCGAGGCCGTCGCGGCGATCACCGACGAGGGCGCGGTCGACGCGGACGGCGCGGACGACGCGGACGGCGCGGTCGACGCGGACGGCGCGGGCGGCGCGGACGCAGCCGTGGCGGGCGGAGGGACCGACGCGCTCACCGTCGTCGCCGCGGAGCCGGGCGCGGGGCTTGTGTCGGACGAGCGGCGCACCGCGAACACTCCCCCGCCCGCGATCACCGCGAGCGCGAGGACGGCGCCTCCCGCGTAGAGCGCGCGCCCAGGTCGCCGCTCGGCGACGACGGGATCGGGCGCCGCGCCCTTCGACGAAATGGAGAGCGCGCCGGCGGAGGACACCGCGTTCGCGTCGCGCCCGTCCGCGCGAGCGCTGGCGACCGCCGGATCCGAGCGGGGCCGCTCGGACCCCGACGACGGCGTCGGGGCGCTCCAGCGGGCGCCGGTGAGGACCACCGAGAGCTCGGCGATCTGCTCTCCGGCGCTGGCGAAGCGATCCGCGGGCGCGGGCGACGTGCTCTTCGCGAACCACCGGTCGAGCTCGGGGCCGAGCCACGGCCAGCGCGCGGAGGGCGCCGGGCGCGCGTCCGACATGATCTGCATGAGGAGCTCGAGCACCGAGGAGGTCTCGGTCCAGTAGATCTCGCCGGTGAGCATCTGGAGGGTGATGAGGGCGAGCGCCCAGGTGTCCGTCGCCGGGCTGATCTCGTCGTGCCGGGAGGACGCCTGCTCGGGCGCCATGTAGAGCGGCGTGCCCATCACCGAGTTCGAGCGCGTGACGGCGAGGCCGCCGCCCTTGTCGTCGCCGCCGAGGATCTTCGAGATGCCGAAGTCCACGAGCTTGACCACCTCCGGGCCCTGCTCGGGTCGGTGGAGGTAGATGTTCTCCGGCTTCAGGTCCCGGTGGACGATCCCCGCCGCGTGCGCCTTGTCGAGCGCCCTCGCGACCTGCTTCAGGATCTCGAGCGCGTCAGCGGGCGGGAGCGCGCCCCCCCGCTCGAGGCGCGCCCCGAGGTCCTCGCCGTGGAGGAGCTCCATGACCATGAAGGGCGCACCGTTGAGCTCCGGGGCGACGTCGGCGTCGGTGACGCGCACGACGTTGTCGCTCGAGATCTTGGCGGAGGCGCGCGCCTCACGGCGGAAGCGCTCCACGTGCGCGGCGTCGAGGTGGGCGGCCCCGAGGAGGATCTTGAGCGCCCAGGTCCCTCCCGTGTTGACGTGCTCGCACACGTACACCGCCCCCATTCCGCCGCGCCCGACGAGGCGGAGGACGCGGTACCGACCGCCGATCAAGGTTCCTGACGGGATCTCCCCCAGCACGACCCGTCGAGTGTACTCGCGCCCCGAAACCCGGTCTACAGTGGCCCCGCCATGGCGCTCGGGATCCGCACGAAGGTCTTCTTCTTCACCCTGCTCGCGACGCTGCTCACGTTCCTCGTCGCGCAGGGCATCCTCACCCGGCCCCTCGAGCCCGCGATGTCCCGCGACGCCCTGGCGACGCTGCAGGGGCGCGTGCCCCTCGTCGGGATCGCCACCGCGCTCGTGCTCGCGACCCTGCTCGCGTGGCAGGTCGGGCGCTGGGTCGCGGGGATGGCCGAGCCGCTCACCCTCGCGGCCCGCCGCCTCCGCGAGGGCGATCTCACCGCCGGCCCCGGCCGCGAGTCGCCGGACCTCGGGGAGCTGTCGGTGGAGCTCGGCCGGCTCTCGCAGAGCCTCACCAAGACGATGAACGAGCTGCGCGTCGAGCGCGACCTCCAGACCAACATCCTCGAGGGGATGCAGGAGGGCGTGCTCCTCCTCGACGCCGAGGGGCGCATCCTCCTCATGAACTCGGCGCTCCGCGAGATGCTCCTCTTGCGCGACGAGGCGATCGGGTCGCCCTTCATCTTCGCGGTCCGCAACACCGAGCTGAAGGAGCTCTTCGACGCCGCGCGCCGGAAGAAGACGAGCACGCGCGAGCTCGACCTCGCGGGCCTCAAGCCGCGGCGCCTCCTCGTGCGCGCGGCCGCGCAGGGGGTGCAGGTGCTCGCGGTGTTCGTCGACGTCACCGAGATCCGGCGCCTCGAGTCGCTCCGTCGCGACTTCGTGGCGAACGTGTCGCACGAGCTCCGCACCCCGGTGACGAGCGTGCTCTCGGCGGCCGAGACCCTGCGCGACGCCGCCTCCAAGGATCCGACGAGCGTCCCGCGCTTCCTCGACATCATCCAGCGCAACGCCGAGCGCCTGCAGCGGCTCATCGAGGACCTCCTCGATCTGTCGCGCATCGAGAGCAAGGAGTACCGGCTGCGCCCCGAGCCGGTGGACCTCGGCGCGCTCGCTTCCCAGTCCGTCCAGTCGATCCGCCAGCGCGCGGACGAGAAGAAGCAGAGGCTCGCGGTGACCGTGCCCGACGGCACCAAGCTCACCACCGACCGGCGCGCGCTCGAGCAGGTGCTCACGAACCTCGTCGAGAACGCCGTGAAATATTGCCCCGAGGGGGCCTCCATCACGGTGACCGCCACGGCCGAGGACAAGAAGCTCCGCGTCGCGGTCGAGGACACCGGCGCGGGCATCGCCCCCGAGCACATCCCGCGCCTCTTCGAGCGCTTCTATCGGGTCGACGCGGGGCGCTCGCGCGCCGTCGGCGGCACCGGGCTCGGCCTCTCGATCGTGAAGCACCTGGTCGAGGCGATGGGGGGTACGGTCGGCGTCGAGAGCACGGTCGGCAAGGGCTCGACGTTCTTCGCGGTGCTGCCGCGGGAGCCGGTGGCGCCGCCCGACCGGGAGTCGGCCGCCCGCACAACTTGACGCGCTCGCGTCACCGAAACGTCACCGAGCGAAGCCACTGTGCGCGGCGAGGTCACCATGAACCGTCGCCACTTCGCGCTCCTCGCGCTCCTCGCCGTCGTCGGCTGCAAGAACGAATCCGGCACTGGCCCCGCGTCGACCAGCTCCGTCACCTCGAGCAAGTCCGACGGCAAGAGCGTCATGCTCAACGGCGCCGGCGCGACGTTCCCGTTCCCGCTCTACTCGAAGTGGGTGTCGGACTATCAGGC
>JAEUKG010000187.1 GCA_016794325.1 Myxococcales bacterium
AGCGAGGTGTCGAACGTCGCGGTAGGATTGGGCATGGCCGAGACCGTAGCCGAGGTTTCTCCCGCGGTCGACGGGGTGGAGGCCCAGCCGGCCGTCCCCCCGGCCGGCGCCCATCCGCCCGACCCGTTCGCGGCCGAGTACCTGCCGCTGCCGCCGTCGGGCGGGATCGCCCCGGGCCAGGTGCGCGCGGTGGGGATGCTCGGCGCGGGCTACTACCGCGACGCGCACCTCGCGGCGCAGGGCACCCTCGAGGTCGTCGGCCTCTCGAACCTCGGCGTGCGCGGCACGCTGGCGGCGAGCCTCCCGCTCGGGCTCACCGACGCCCAGCTCACCTCCGCGCGCGTCGGGCCCGCCCTCCACCTCCTGCCCTACCGCAAGCTCGACGTCGGGGCCTATGTCGAGGCCGGCGGCGCGATCGTGGACGTCCTGCGCGAGCGGCGCACCGCGATGTTCGTCACGACCCCCGGCGTGACCGCCGACCTCGCCCTCGGGGCGTACTGGACGCTCCACCTCGAGGCCGCGGTGACCCTCGGCACCGCCGATCGGAGCGGCGCCGCCGAGCTCGTCGTCGTGCCGGTGGGCCTGCTCGGCTTCGGTCCGGTGCTGTGACTGCGCCCGCGCGCGTCCTCGTGATCGGCGCCGGGCCCGCCGGGCTCGCGGCCGGAGTGCGCCTCCTCGAGCGCGCCCGGGGCCGCGTGACGGTGACGCTCGCGCACCAAGGCCACCACCTCGGCGGGAAAGCTGCATCCTACACGGATGCCGCCGGCCGCCGCCTCGAGCACGGCTGGCACATGATGCTGGGCTTCTACGAGCGCCTCTTCGGGCTGATGGACCGCGCCGGCGCGAGCCGCGCCCGCGCGGTCATGAGCATGTTCGGCAAGAGCCACGCCTTCGAGCCCGCGGTCGGGAAGGTCTTCACCCTCGACTCCACCGGCGGCCGCGTCGCCACCGCCTTCAACTTCGCCCGCTACGAGGGCATCCCCCTCGACGATCGCGCGCACTACTCCCGCTTCATGTCGCAGGTCTACGGGCGGATCCTCGGCGGCGAGGAGCTCACCCAGCACGACGACGTGTGCTTCACGCGCTGGGCCATCGAGCAGGGCCTCCGCCCCCACCTCACGCGCTACAGCCTCTTCCGGCTGTTCCGAGACGGATACTTCAACTTCCCCGAGCAGGTGAGCGCCTACCACGTGCTCCAGACGATGAAGCTCATGAGCACCTCCGAGGGCGCCGAGGCGTTCGCGGCGGTCGGCCCCTACTCCGAGCGCGTCTGGGCGCCGATCGGGCGCTACTTCGAGTCGCTGGGCGGGGTGGTCGAGCCCTACGTGATGGTGCGCGCGCTCGGCTACGACGGCCGCCGGGTCACGAAGCTCCACGTCGCGCGGCCGGCGGGCTCGGGCCACGACGACGGCGCGTCGTCGTGGAAGGCGGCGCGCCTCCCGGTCGAGCCCGGGACCGAGCGCGAGCTCGGCGGCTTCGACGCCGTGATCGCCGCGATCCCCCAGGCCGTCTTCGTCACCCTCAACGAGGGGGACCCGCGCATGTGGCGTTCGCCGTATGTCGCGCGCATGACGAACCTCCGGAGCGTGGCGACGATGTCGATGACGGTGCGCACGCGGGACCCCGTCCTGCCCTACGTGGGACCGGTCCACGGCCTCCCGGCCCCGCTCGGGATCGCGGTGAACATGACGCGCTACCTCGATCGCTACCGGAGCGGCGAGGAGCGCGGCCACGACGTGCAGCTCGTCGGGCAGGAGGCGGGGTTCGAGTCGTGGTCGGACGACGCGGTCGCGAGCTTCGCCCTCGACCAGCTCGCGCGCGTCCCCGGCGGGGATCTCCGCGCCGCGACGATCACCTACCTCGAGCTCCACCGCAACCGCGCCGACTTCGAGCGCATCTTCGTGTGCGAGCCCGGGGTGCAACGCTTCCGGCCCGGGCCGCTCACGCCCTTCGACAACCTCTTCGTCGCCGGCGACTGGGTGAAGAACGACGTCGACCTCGTCTGCATGGAGGGCGCGGTATGCTCCGGGTACGACGCCGCCGACCAGCTCCTCGCGAGGCTCCCGGACCTCGGCGGGCGCTCCGAGGCCCGCGCGCCATGACCCACGACGACGACCCCTTCGATCCGAAGCACGACCCTTACGCCGACGTCATCCGCCCGGCGTCGCGGCCCGTGTCGCGGCGCGCGTGGCTCACCCTCGCCGGAGCTGCGCCGATCGCGTGCGCGGCCGCCTGCGCCGCTCCTCGCCGGCTGGTGTGCGCCCCCGCGCCTTTGGACGACGAGCACTGCACGGCGCGATTCTGCCGCTACCGCCGCGCCTGAGCCCCTCCGTTCGCGCCCCCTTTGCTATGCTCATGGCATGCTGACCGCCTCTCGCGCTCTCGTCGCCGGGGCTGCGATCGCCCTCGGGGCGTGCTCCGCGCTCACGAGCTTCGACGGGCTCCGCGGCGGCGGCGCCGGGGCCGGCGGGGCGCCCTCCGACTCCAGCGCCGTGGAGGACGTCGCGAGCCGCGTCGACGCCGGCTCCACGAACGACGGCGGCTTCGACGCCGGCGCGGACGGCGCGCGGACCGACGGCTCCACGACGGTCGACGCGGGGCCGTTCTGCGACAGCTTCCCGGCGGCGATCGTCTGCAGCGACTTCGAGACGCCGCCCGTCAGCCGCGGCTTCGAGTCGCTCGCGGTCACGGGCAACGGCTCGGGGACCGCGAGCGCCAACGAGGCCAAGAGCGGCACGATGTCGTTCCGCTCGTCGCTGCCCGGCGGGGTCGTCCTCGCCGGCGCCGAGCTCAAACACACGCTCGCGACGTCGCTCGCCTCGGTGCGGGTGACGTACGACGTCTTCGTCGACGGACCCCCGGTGGGAGAGCTCGAGCTCACCTCGTGGCAGACCACCGGAGGGAGGCAGTTCGTCATCACCGTGAGCGCGGCGCTGACGCGGCTCTGCACCGAGGCCCCGTCGGCGACACGGCAGTGCGTCGAGCTCCCGGCCTTCCCCCGCGACCAGTGGGTGAAGATCCGCCTCACGATGACGAACCTGAAGTCGGGCTCCCCGACCGCGCGCCTCAACATCGACGGCGTCGACGTGGCGACGCGCACCTTCGACCCGTTCACCATCGACTTCCACCTCGTCGCCGTCGGCTTGTGGAACGAGTCGAACGGGTCCGGGACGGCGTACCTCGACGACGTCGTCATCGACACACCGTGATGATCTCGCGGCGTCTCCTGCGACGCCGGCACCAGTCGACCGGGGCCGGCCCGAACCGCGCGCCCTGATCGCGCCTCGACGGTCGCTCAGCGCCGCTTGCGGCGCGCGCCCGGGGTCTCGCCGGTCCACCGCACGAACGCCCGGTGGAACGCGGCTTGATCCGAGAAGCCTACGAGGATCGCGACCTCGGCGATGCTGTGGTCC
>JAEUKG010000215.1 GCA_016794325.1 Myxococcales bacterium
GTCATTGCGCCAAGCTACCACGCGAGATGCGCGCGCGCGCCTCGGTCCACATCGCCGCCAGCGCTCGCGCTCGCGTCCACGCGCGAGGTGCGGCGTCTCGTCAGTCCTCGCGCTCGAGCGTGAAGAAGCTCGGCGTGCGCAGCCGCCCCAACGGGAGATCGAGGTAGAGGGCGCCGAGCAGGAGCGTCCCGCCCTCGTCGAGGGCGACCACGACGTCGCGCGACGGCGCCATCGGGTGCCACGCGGGGTGCCGCGCGGCGTAATCGAAGACCACGCCCTCCTTGCAGCCGAACGGCGTGCCGCAGCTCGGCAGCGGCACCACCGCGAACGGCCCGAAGGTGACGGGGCTGCCGTCGGCGGTTCGCTTCGGCTCGGGCTGGGCGTCGACCCCGCTCTGCACGAGCTTCACGTTGAGCCCGTCGACGCCACCCTCCGCGTTCTTCGAGAACGACTTGCGGAACGTCTTCCACGTGAGCGCCTCGACGAACCCAGGGAGGCCCAGCGAGACCCCGCGGAAGTCGTGCCCCGCGAGCGCGTTCGGATCCACCGCGCGCCCGCCGCGCAGGAGCGAGAGGAGCTCTGCCTTGGAGGCGCTCCAGATCTCGCGCGCGCGCGCGTCGCGCGACGGCGCCGGCTTCATTCGGCGGCGCGCGCGCCGCGGCCGCGGCGCGCTTCGACGGCGTGGAAGATGGCCTCGTGGGTGGCGGGCGAGGGGAGATCGACCGGGCCCGGGGCGTCGCCGAAGGCGGCGACGGCGTCGCGGATCGCCTCGCGCACCGAGATCGCGAGCATGAGCGGCGGCTCGCCCACCGCCTTGCTCCCGTGGATGACGCCGGGCTGGTGCGCGCGCGGGAGGAGCTCGACCTCGAAGACCTCGGGCGCGTCGCCGATGGACGGGATCTGGTAGGTGCTCGCGGAGTGCGACAGGAGGCGGCCGCTCGCGTCCCACTTGAGCTCCTCGCCGGTGAGCCACCCCATGCCTTGGACGAACGCGCCCTCGATCTGCCCGCGATCGACGCCCGGGTTCAGCGAGTCGCCGACGTCCTGGAGGACGTCGACCCGCACGACGCGCTTCATCCCCGTCCACCCGTCGACCTCGACCTCGGCGACGGCGGCGCCGTACGCGAAGTAGTAGAACGGCTTGCCCTTACCCTTGGCCTTGTCCCAGCCGATCCCCGGCGTCTTGTAGAATCCCGTTGCGGATAGTTGGACCTGGGTCGCGTAGGCGCGCTCGGCGACCTTCTCGAAGGGGACGCTCGCCCCGCCGGCGTGGGCGTGGTCGCCGGCGAAGGTGACGGCGGCGGGATCCACCGGCGAGCCCGACGCCTCGGCGAGGAGGGCGGCGGCGACGGGGGCGAGGCGCTCGCGGAGCGTCTCGCAGGCGACGCGCGCCGCCTGGCCGTTGAGGTCGGAGCCGCTCGAGGCGGCGGTGGCCGACGTGTTGGGCACCTTGTCGGTCTGCGTCTTCATCACCCGCACGCGCCCCTCGGAGAGCCCGAGCTCGCGCATCACGACGCCCCGCACCTTGGTGTAGAGGCCCTGGCCCATCTCCGTGCCGCCGTGGTTCACCTGCGCGGTGCCGTCGCGGTAGACGAGGACGAGCGCCCCCGCCTGGTTGAGCCAGGTGGCCGTGAACGAGATGCCGAACTTCAC
>JAEUKG010000269.1 GCA_016794325.1 Myxococcales bacterium
GCACGCGCTCGGCGCCGCGGCGGCCACGCACGTCGGGCAGCCCGTCTGCGGGTCGACCACGGGCGACTCCCACTGCCCGCACGCGCGGATCCGGTTCGCGGGCGTGGTGCAGGTGGGCGCGGCCAAGCACGAGGGGCGCCCCGTCTTCGTGTCGACCGTCGGGGCTTCGCCCTTCTTGCACGGCGCCGCCGCAGGCGCCGGCGGGCCGGGATCAGGGGCTCCGCGCGTGGTCGCGGCGGCGAACGCCACGAACGCGATCGGTGAGGCCCAGGCGAGGCGCCGCAGCCAGGCGCTCCGGGGTCGGCGGTGGGAGGTCGGCGGAGGGGTCACGGCGCGGGTGGCTTCCAGGTGAGGGTCCACGGGAGCGGCGCGAGCTTCGGCGATCCGTCCCGCGACGCGCACACGACACCCGCGCGAGCGGGGCGGGGCGGCACGTCGAGGTACGTCCCGCCGCCGGCCGCTTGGCTCGAGTGCCTGGAGGAACGATAGGCCACCTCGCCGTCTTCCGCGACCGACCGCACGAAGACGAGGCAATCGATCCCGGCGCGCTCGAGCCCCGGCGGCGCGACGAAGGTCACCCGAGGGGCGCCCTTCGGTATGGCGACGTCCGCCGCAGATGCATGATTCGTCAGCGTTCTTTGGGGAGATTCGGGGCACGTGTCGCGGAGGCCGAAGGCGAGCGTGAGCGTGACCTTGCCGCTCCCGAGCGCCGGCAGCTCGGTCGAGGCGTTCGTCGCGAGCCCGCCGCACACCTCCGCGGCCGGACCGCTGCCCAGCGCCGCGAGGGCGTCGGACAGGACCCTCGGTCGGCCGTCGGCGACCCCGAACGTGAGGGCCGCGGTCGCGGCCCCGGTCCCGTCGCCGTCGAGCGGGGCGACGTCGGCGCAGCCTGCGAGGAGGGCGACGCCGAGGAGGCAAGGGATCGAGGCGGCCGCGCGCTCGGTGATGGGACGAAACATCTCCGCTCGTCGTACCCCCGCGGCCCGCGTCCGCAACCGGACGAGAAGAATGACCACGTCCGCGACAACGGCTCGGCCCTGCGCTAAGGCAGCGCCAGAATGGGTCCTCGTCGCCGTCCACGCCTCGCCGTCGCCGCCGCGCTCGCGGCGCTCCTCGGCGCGGCGGCGTGCGGGGACGCGGCCGACGCGCCCGCGGACGCCGGCGGCCCCGCGATCGCCGACGCCGGCGCGGGAGGCGCCGCCGACGCTGCCGACGCCGTCGCGCCGCTCCCGCCGGGGTGGGAGGCGCCGCTGCCCGCGCCCGCCGCCCTGGTCGCGGCGTTGGCCTACAAGCCCTACGTCGAAGAGAGCTGCGCTCCCACGACCTATCCCGGTTGGCCCTACGAGGCGCTCGCGTGCACCTACGGAGGCGGGCTCGCGGTCACGGTCGCGAACCCGTCGCCGGAGCGCGTCGCGGCCTGGATCGTGGACGCGGCGTCGACGATCCCGCACGTCGCCGCGCTCGCGGCGCGCGACCGCGCGCGCTACGAGGCCGCGCTCGTCGTCATCGCCAAGAACGTGACCGGGCAGTCGACCCGCATCTTCCCGCTCACCGGGCAGGTGCGCGAGGACAAGGTGTACCGCTTCGAGAAGGGCGTGACGCGCACGTGCGTGAGCGGCTGCTACTGCCGCATCAACTCGCTCGAGCGCACCGGCTACTGCGCGTACGTCGCGGCGCACGGCGGTGAGGCCGAGGCGGCGTGCCGCGCGCGCCTCGGCGCGTCGGGCTTCACCGCGGCGTGGGCGGACCAGTGCCTCGCGAACCACGCCGCCGCCTGGATCAAGAACAGAAACGAGCACTTCCGCGCGAGGCTCTGGGGCGTCGGCAAGGCGCTCGCGTCGTCGCTCCCTCCGCCCGACGCGGCCGATCCCGCGCGCGTGGTCGAGGCGCTCGCGCGCGAGCTCCCGCCCTGAAGCGCCGCGGCCGGGACGTCCCGCGCGCGCGGACGCGCAACTCCTGCGGGGCCGCGGCGACGCTCCGTGTGGCATGATGGGAACATGAGAAAGCTCGCGCATGCAGCGACGGGGCGCGTGGTGTGGCTCGGTCTCGCCGTGCTCGCCGGGGGTGCGGCCGTCGCGGTGGGCTGCGGCGACGACGGGTCCGTCACGCCGCCGGCCGACGCCGGCGGCGGCGCCGACGCGACGCTGCCGGAGGACGGCGCGTCGCCCGCCGACACCGGCGCGAGCGACACCTCCACCGGTTCGGATGGAGGCGTCGACGCGCCGGCGGACGCCGCGGCGGACGCCGCGCCCGACGTCGACGCGGGCATCGACGCGGGGCTCACGTACAAGCACTACGACATCAACCACGTCCTCTCGACGGGCGCCTCCGACTCGGTGGCCAACGGCGCGGCGCCGCCGATCACGTCGATGCAGCCGTTCACGAACCTCTCGTTCGACACCGGCGTGATGACCGCGGGCACCTGCAACGGCAGCGGCTGCAAGGTCTACCAGGCGCCGACCGCCTTCGCGCCGCTCGTCGAGGGCGACAAGTTCTTCAACTACGGCGTCGAGACGATCTCCTCCGGCATGGCGAACCACGCGTCGCACCTCGCCACGCAGTGGTTCGGCAAGGTCGGGCTGCCGTACGCGTCGCACGACGTCCTCGTGAGCCTCCACGGCCGCAGCGGCAACGAGTACTGGTGCCTCCGCCGCCAGACCGCGGACGTCTCGCCCGGCGCGAACGTCTGCTACTACGACGCGGCGCTCGGCTTCGTGCCGCCGTTCAACGAGGCGCTCATGCAGGTCCAGAGCGCCAAGGCGCTCGCGGCCGCCGCCGGCAAGACCTACGTGGTCCGCGCGGTGACGGCGATCCACGGGCAGGGCGAGAGCGACGACAACGAGCAGAACTTCACGTTCTTGCACAGCACCGACGGCTCCAACCGGCGCCTCCTCAACTACACCGACGGCCTGCTCGACTGGCAGAACGACTACCAGGTCGAGGTCCGCGCGATCACCGGCCAGACCGAGCCGATCCCGTTGTTCATCTCCCAGTTCGGGAGCATGACGACGCCGACGAGCGTCATCCCGCAGCGGCAGCTCGACGCCCACACCACCTCGAACGGCAAGGTCGTCCTCGTCACCCCCAACTATCCCTTCCCGCACTACAGCGACTGCAACCACTACACGAACCACTCCCAGCGCTGGCTGGGCGCGTACTTCGCGAAGGCGTACCAGCGCGTGGTCGTCGAGGGGAAGAAGTGGGAGCCGACCCGCCCCCTCAGCGTGCAGCGCGTGGGCAGCGTGATCACGGTCAAATACGTGGTCCCGGTGCCGCCCCTCGTGCTCGACACGGTCCGGGTGAGCGCGGCGAGCGCCGACTTCCCGGTGCCGCCGGTGTACGGCTTCATCTACCGCGACAGCACGATGTCGGCCTCGATCGCGAGCGTCGCCGTCACCGCGCCCGACACGGTGACGATCACGCTCTCGGGCACCCCCACCGGCGCGAACCGGGTCCTGCGCTACGCCTACGAGTCGCAGGTGCCGGCGATGCGCTGCCCGGGCCCGCAGTCGGGCGCGCGCGGCAACGTCCGCGACTCGGACACGTCGGTCTCGTATCACGTCGACGCGGCGGGCAACCCCTACGAGCTCTTCAACTGGTCGGTCGCGTTCGAGGCCCAGGTCAACTGACGGCGGGGCGCGCGCCGAGGCTCAGTGAGCGGCGCCGTCCCAGCTCTCGGGCGGGAGGATGAAGGCGTCGATGGCCGCGCCGCGCTCGGCGGGCTCGTCGTAGTCGATCGCGGTGCGGTCGAAGTCGGTCGCCAGGTAGGCCCAGGTCGCGTCGGTGTAGCCGCGGGCGGCGAAGGGCCCGACGTCGCGCCCCCACGAGTTCTTGAAGCGGAGGAGCTCGAACGACGCGCGCGGATCGAGCGTCGCCTGGAGCTTGGCCGGATCGGTGACCGGCGTGCCCACCGGGAGCACCTCGCCGGTCGCGAGCTTGATCTGGTAGTCGTGCACGAGGCTCGAGTGCCAGCCGCCCTTGCGCGACAGGTCGATCGGCTCGTGGAACGACGCGTCGGCTTGCCGCATGCTCGCCCACGCCGGGTACCAGTCGATGGGCACCGGGAAGCCGGCGTTCAGCGTCTTCTTCACCCGCAGGAGGGTGGCCGCGCGCTCGGCGTCGGTCTTGCCGAAGGCGACGCGCTGCCACGCGTATTTGCCGCGCCGCTCGCCGCGGTCGCGCGTCGCCGTGACCGGCCGCGTCGGATCGAGCTCGCCGAGAGCGTCGTCGAGCGTCACCCGGGTGCCGTCCTTGGCCACCGCGACGACGATGTCCTTGGGATCGCGGAAGCCGGCGGCCGGCAGCGCCGCGCCGCGGCCGCGGGTCTTCGAGAGATCGGCGCCGAACGCGCGGGTGAGCTTGGCCGACACCGAGGGCGCCAGCTTGAAGGCCTTGTTCAAGACCTCGCGCACCCGGGCGGGGTCGCGCCGCTTCTCGGGCGTGCCGAGCGCGCCGTCGGGGCGGAGCGCCGCCTTCACCGCGACCTCGGCGGCCTCCTGGCGCGCCGACCGGTCGAGCGTCGCCTCGGTGGAGATGAAGGCGCCCTCGTCCATGAGGCCGTAGCGCGCCACGAGCTCCTGCCCGTAGCCGACGAAGTCGCCGGTGTTGAAGTCGCCGTGCTTGTCGAAGAGGAAGCGCTCGCTCGTGATCCGGCTGTACCAATGCAGATAGGTGAGGTAGGACTCCGAGAGGTTCAGCTGCTCGCCGCCGTGGGCGAGGTGCATCGACTCGATCCAGCCCATCGTGGCGTAGATCCAGCAGTTGCCGACGCTCTGCTCCTTCACCGACGTCTCCGGCGTGCTCGTGACCTCGTCGGCGGTCGACTGGGTCGCGGGGGCCTCGGCGCAGCCGAGGGCGGCCAGGGTGGCGGCGAGGAGAGCGCGGCGAACGAGGGCCATGCGCGCCATGTATGCAAACCGCGCACCGTGTAGGTGCACGATAAAACCCTCGTTCTATCCAAGAGATAGCGTGGAGGGACGGCGCGCCGAGCGCCCGCCTTGGGGGGCGCCCGATCCACCTTCAGGGCGCCATCGGCGCGACGCCCACCGCGCCGTAGAGCGCGGCCGAGGGGTACATCACGCCCCCCCGCACGGTCGTCACCACGCGGCCGATGTCCTCGATGCGGGCCAGCGGATCGCCGTCGACGACCACGAGGTCGGCGGCCTTGCCCTTGTCGATCGAGCCCGTCTTCTTCTCCACCTTCGCGGCGCGGGCGGCGTCGATGGTCGCGGCGCGGATGGCCTCGGCGGGCGTGAGGCCGGCGCGCACGAGGAGCGCGAGCTCGTGGTGGAGCATGAGCCCCGCGAGGGAGTCGGTGCCGGCGAGGATCGGGATCTTGTGCTCCTTGAGCGCCCGCACCATCGCGAGCACCTTCTCGAACGACTGCTGGTAGAGCGCCTGCTTGTCGCCGAGGGGCAGCCCGCCGAAGAGGAACGCGCGCTGCGGCTGGGGCGGGAGCCGGCGGACGACGCCCTCGAGGCCGGGCGTGATCTTTCCCGGCTGGGCGAGGAGGAGCTCCTCGAAGACGGCGAGGGTCGGGTCGATGACGGTCTTCTTCTCCTTGAGGAGGGCGAAGAAGTCGACCGCCGGCTTGCTCGCGAGGTCGAACGACGCCGCGCGGTCGCCGACGAGCGTGAAGCGCGCCGTCGTCCGCGTGTCCGTGTCTTTGTCGGCGAAGAAGTTCAGAAAGAGCATGTTCACGTGCTCGATCCCGTCGTAGCCGGCGCGCACCGCCTCGTGGGCGAGCATGTGCACGGGCACGTGCCCGGTGACCGCCATGCCGCGGGCGTGCGCCTCCTTCGCGATGACGGGCACGAGCTCCGGCTTCACCGAGTTGTAGATCTTGATCCCCTCGTAGCCGCGCCCGGCGAAGAGCGCGACCGCGGCCTTGGCCTCGGCCTCGGTCTCGGCGGTGACCTTGCTCGAGGCCGCCTTCTCGCCGCGGCCCTCGATGAAGCCGTAGCGGATCACGCGCGGCCCCACCGTCTCTCCGGTGTCGTAGCTCTTCTTCAGCGCGTCGAGCTTGTCGGGGTCGTTGCCCACGTCGCGCGCGGTCGTGACGCCCGACGCGACGTCGAGGATGCCGTCGGAGTCGCCGAGGTGCGCGTGGTTGTCCCAGAGCCCCGGCAGGAGCGCCTTGCCCGAGAGGTCGACGGCGACCATCCCCGGCGCGAGCTTCGCGGCGTCGGCGGGGCCGACCCAGGTGATGGCGTCGCCGACGACGAAGACCGTCATGTCGCGCTGGAAGCGGCCCTTCTCGACGTCGAGCAGTCGGGCGTGGGTGAACGCCACGCCCGCGGCCGGCGGCTTGGTCGCGAGGCGCTTGGCGATCGCGCGCTCGCGCTCGCGGTCGAGCTCGATCTGCTTGTCTTGCAGGTGGTCGATGACGCCCTCGAAGCCCTCCGGGACGACCGACCACCACGGCGTGATCGTGGCGAACCAGCGCCCGTCCTCGCGCATCCAGATGCGTGTAGGTTGCAACTCGAGGCCGGTGATCGCGTAGCCGATCACCTTCACCGTCTCCCCGCGGGCGGTCACGCGCGCCTCGCCGGTGCGCTCGACGTGCGCCTCGCCGGTCGGCAAGAGCGGGAGCGAGCCCCCGGCGCGGATCAGCGCCTGGGCGAGGAAGCCGAGCGCGTCGGGGACGGTCGCCATCGGGACGTAGAAGGCCCGGCGCGCCGGCGCGGCCTCGCCGCTCTCCTCGTTGCTCTTCCACCGAGCGCGGGGGCCCTCGTACGAGAACGTCTCGTCGACCGGCGTGCCCATCGTGTGGCGGCCCTTGGCCGAGAACGCGGTGAGCACGTCGCCGTCGCCGACGCGGAGCGACGCCTCGACGTGCGGGCCGCGGCCGTTCTCGAGCACGTCGAGGACGATCGAGACCGCGCCGTCCGGCGCGATCGTCGTCACCGAGCTGCCGGCGGTGCGCCCGTGGACGACGACGCTGCGGCGCGTGGTCACCGCCGCGCCCTTGGGCGGCGCAGGGGCCGCGCTGGGCGCCGCGCTCGGGGGCGGGGTGGGAGCGGGGCGGGGAGCGCCACCGCCGCCGCCCCCGCAGGCCATCGCGAGGGCAGGCAACAGGGCGAAGAGACGACCGATTCCGCGGGTAGGCATCGCCGGGCGGCTATAGCAGAGCGGGGCCGCGGCGGGGATGCTCGACGCCCGGCTCGCCTGCTACCTTTCGGCATCGTCCCCCGAGGTCCCGCTTTGCCGCTCCGAACCGTGCGCGTCCCCGACAACCTCGCCGCCGCCTTCGCGGAGGCCGAGGCCACCGTGGCGCGCTATTTCGAGCTCCGGCGCGACGACCCCGAGCACGGCACCATCGAGATCTTCGGCGAGCGCTACGTGCTCGTGCGCGCCGCTTCGCTCTCGGTCGAGTTCTTCCGCCTGTGCGAGGACCTCTACGGACCGGGCCGCGAGGCCGAGGCCGCCGCGTTCGCGCAGAACATCCTCTTCGATCTCGCCCACGCGATCGGCAAGTCCGACGCCCACAACTTCCACACGAAGATGGGCCTCGTCGATCCGATCGCGAAGCTCAGCGCGGGGCCGGTGCACTTCGCCTTCAGCGGCTGGGCGTTCGTCGAGCTCGGGCCCGAGAGCGAGCCTCGGCCCGACGACGGCTACTTCCTCTTCTACGATCACCCGTATTCGTTCGAGGCCGACGCCTGGATCCGCGCCGGGCAGCGCCGCGACTTCGCGGTGTGCATCATGAACGCCGGCTACTCCTCGGGCTGGTGCGAAGAGAGCTTCGGCGTGAAGCTCGTGTCCGCCGAGCTCGAGTGCCGGGCGCGGGGCGACGAGCGGTGCCGCTTCGTCATGGGCACGCCCGAGCGCGTCGGCGAGCACGTCGAGCGCATCCTCGGCAAGCGCGGCGCGCGGCTCGACGTCCCCGACTTCTTCGCCCGAAAGCGGATGGAAGACGAGCTCTTGCGCGCGAAGGCCGACCTCGAGCGGCGCGTCGCCGAGCGAACGGCGCAGCTCCAGCGCGCGTACGAGGAGCGCGCCGAGGTCGAGCGCAAGCTCCGGCACGCGCACCAGCTCGAGGGGCTCGGTCGCCTCGCCGGCGGCGTCGCCCACGACTTCAACAACCTGGTCGGCATCATCCTCGCCAACGCCGCGGCGCTGCGCCAGCGCATCGACGACGGCGACCCGCGCGCGCGCTTCGTCGACGACATCCTCGGCACCTGCGATCGCGCGGGCAAGCTCACGCGGCAGCTGCTCGCCTTCGGCCGCGCCCCGGTGACCGCCCACGCGCACGTGGAGCTCTGCTCGTCGGTCACCGAGACCAGCCGGACGCTCGAGCGCTTGCTCGGCGAGGACATCGAGCTCGTCATCGAGCGTCCCGACGAGGACCTCTGGGTCGTCGCCGACCCCAGCAAGCTCGATCAGGTCGTCCTGAACCTCGCGGTGAACGCGCGCGACGCGATGCCGACCGGCGGCAGGCTCACGATCGCGCTCGCCGCGATCGAGGTGGGGTCGGCGAGGGCCGCGGAGCTCTCGATCGAGCCCGGCCCCGGCGTCCAGCTCACCGTCCGCGACGAGGGCGTCGGGATCGCGCCCGAGGCGCTCGTGCACATCTTCGAGCCGTTCTTCACCACCAAGGGAGGGCGGGGGAGCGGCGTCGGGCTGTCCACCGTGTACGGGCTCGTCCGCGAGACGAGCGGGGCGATCGTCGTCCGATCGGAGCCGAGGGGCGGCACCGTCTTCGACGTCACCCTGCCGCGGGTCCCGCCGCCGGTCGCGGGGCTCGAGGAGCGTCGGGCGCGCCCCGCGCCCGCGGTCGCCCCCCGGGCGCGGGTGGTGCTCCTCGTGGAGGACGAGGTGAACCTCCGCCGCATCGTGGCGACGATCCTCGAGGACGCCGGCTACCACGTGCTCGCCGCCGCCGACGTGGAGGACGCCCAGCGGCTGGCGCGCGCGCGGCCCGACGTCGCCGTGCTCCTCACCGACGTCGTGATGCCCGGGCTGCGCGGGCCCGAGCTCGCCGCGCGGATCCGGGCGTTCTGCCCCGAGATGCGTGTACTCTACATGTCAGGCTACGCCGAGGAGCGCGCCGAGCCCGACCCGGTGCCGGGCGGCGCGGGCTGGCTCGGCAAGCCGTTCCGACCCGAGGAGCTCCTCGCCAAGCTCGGCGACGTCCTGAGCGACGCGGGATAGCGCGACGGCCGTCAGCGGCGTCGCGTCGCGAGGGCGAGGACGTTCTCCACGTGGGGGTCGCGCTCGCCGGCCTCGCCGATGGCGGCCGCGAGCTCGGCGACGTAGTCGAGGTTCGAGCCGCTCGGGCCCGCCGCGATGCGGACGACGTCGGCGACCTGGTCGTCGGACTCCGGCCCGCGGTAGCTCGGGTTGGAGGGCCCGGCGAAATAGACGGTCGCGTCGACGGGGCCCCGCGGCGTCTCGAGCACGACCGGCCGCCGCTCGTAGCCGTTCTTCTCGCGGTGATCGAGGGCGAGGACGACCTCTTCGACGTCGTGGTCAGCGATGCGATACGCCGTCCCCCAGGTGCGCGCCCCGGGATCGGGCACGAGGGTCGCGACGCGCCCTGGCGCCTCGGGCACCCCTCGATGATCGGGCGACGCCTGCCACAAGCGGCGCGCGAGGCCCGGGAGCCAAGCGTCTCTGCGCTCCACGAAGGGAAACGACGGTCGGAAGATGAGCGACCCGTAGCCGAACACCCACATCGCTCCCGTCAGAATAGCAGGGGAGATCCCCGTCCGTCCTCCCGTAACACACGGCCATGAAGCGACTCCTCGCCGCCGCCGCCACCGTCCTCGCCGTCTTCGCCGTCGTCGCCCCGGCCACCGTGGTCGACGCCAAGGAGTACGGCAAGTGTGGGTTCGACTCCGACTGCCACTCCGGGGTCAAATGCCGGAGCGGCAAGTGCGCCGACTCGGCCGGGTCGAGCTGCGCGTTCGACTCCGACTGCGGCGGCGCCAAGTGCCGGAGCGGCAAGTGCGCCAGCGCCCCCGACGGCAGCTGCGCGTTCGACTCCGACTGCGGCCGCGGCGGCAAGTGCTCGAGCAGCAAGTGCCGCTGAGCGCGGCCCGCGCATCCCCCCGACGCGAACGAGAAATCGCGGAAAAAGAAACGGCCCGACTCTCGATCGAGAGCCGGGCCGCGGTGCTTTGCCGCTCGAGAGCGGCGGCAACCCGGGCGGCCGCCCTAGGGCGACGGCGAGCACGGGATGTGCCGCTCGGAGCGGCGGCGACCAAAACGCCAGCGCACAGAGGTGCACGCCGCTTCGTTACAGCGCATACCTCCGGCGCGAGCTACTTGCGGTTTGCATGACTTCTCTGTCCCTCCTCCGGACTGTGTCCGGCACCCGGTGGGCCTCGTGGCGAGCACGATCCGAGCGGGTGTTTCCTCTTGGGGGGCCTCGTGCAGGGGAGCCTGCGCGTAGGCCCGCGGTCTCGCCTCACGTGCGGAGGTGCCCCTCCGCCGGACCATCCGGGGCGACGAGCGCCCCCGTGAGACAACTCGGACGATCGTAACTCTTGGTACGACCGCCGCAACTCGGCGTGCAGGACTTTCGTGCGTCGAGTGCCGACCAGCCGGAAGCGCGGCCGTTCGGAGGGGGCAGGGGAGCCGTGATAGGGTAGGGGCCGTGGTTACGGTGTGGGATGCCCGCCTCGCTGCGCGCTCGGCGCTCGCGGCGGGGATCATGCTCGGGCTCATCGGTCTCGTCGGGGCGGCCACCGACGAGGGCGTCTCGTGGCTCGTGCGCCTCGGCCGGACGTTGCCCCTCGCCCCCGCGGCGGGGGCGGTCGGGGCCTACCTCGCGCTCGGCTCGGCGCGCGCTCGGGGCGAGATCGTCGCGCTCGCGGCGCTCGGGCGCCGGCCGTCGACGAGCGCGCTCCCGGCCGCCGTCGGCGGGGCCTTCGTCTCGCTCCTCGCGGCGGCGGCGGTGCTCACGCCGGGCGTCGACCCCCACGTCTTCTTCCCGTCGGTGCCGCACCTCACGGCGTTCGCGTTCGAGGGCGGCGCCTTCGTCGACCACGCCGAGGGCCTGCGCGTCGGACCCACCGGGGACATCGAGGCCCTGGCGCCCGAGGTCGTGGCCGCGACCGCCGGCCTGCCGGCGCACGCCCGCGGCGCGGCGGCGCTCGCGACCGCGCTCGTCGGCGGGGCGCTCGCGCTCGTCGGCGCTCGCGCGAGGCTCGGGGCCCTCGCGCCGAGCCTCGCGGGAGGGCTCGTCGCGTCGGCGGCCGTGCTCGTCACGTTCCAAGCCGCGGGGGCCGCGCTCGTCAGCGTGTGGCTCGCGCCCGCGCTCGCGGGGGCGCTTCTCGTCGCCGCGGGCCTCGGCTACCGTGCCCGCGATGGCGCTTAGGGATCCGGTCTCGTTCGCGCAAGGCGACGCGCCGCGCGCCTGGGCGATCGTGGTGCACGGCGGCGCGGGCGACGTCCCCGAGGGCTCGCGGGCGGCCCACGTCGAGGGCTGCGCGCGCGCGGTCGCCGCCGCGAGCGCGGCCGTCGCCTCGGGCGCGACCGCGCTCGACGCCGC
>JAEUKG010000278.1 GCA_016794325.1 Myxococcales bacterium
GGCATCGCGGCCATCATGCCGTCGCACCGCCTGGTGGAGCTGGCCGACGACAAGCCGATGGAGATGCTGAAGGAGGTCGCGCGGCTGCGGCGCGATCTCGCGAAGGTCCACCAGGAGCTCGCGCACCTCACCGCGGAGCGCGCCCGCGACGAGGAGCGCTACGACGAGGCCTACGCGCGCGCCGAGGAGGCAGACCTCCTCGACGCGCAGCTCCAGGAGAGAGAGCGCGAGCACGCCGAGCTCGAGAAGAGCCTCGAGCAGTGGAAGGTGCAGCTCACCAAGGTCGAGCGCGAGTTCGTGTCGACGCGCGCCGACCTCGAGATGGCCCGCGCCGAGATCGCCGCCGCGCGCAAGGACCTGGAGCTCGCCCGCAAAGAAGCTCAGGACAAGCGCGACGTCATCGACAAGAAGAGCGAGCTCGAGAACGAGAACGAGGCGCTGTCGCGCCGCATCTGGGACCTCGAGGGCGAAAACGGCACCATGAGGGCCAAGCTCAACGAGGTGAAGACCGCGAATGAGGGGCTCCACGCGCGCGTCGCCGATCTCGAGGACAAGCTCGCCGACGCCGAGGAGCGGGCGAGGCGAGGTCCGCCCGACCTCCGCTCGCAGCTCGGGAAGTCGGTCGAGGCGCTGGCGAAGATCATCGACCTCGCCCGCGAGGCGACGCCGCCGCCTCCCCCCGTCGCGCCGCGCGCGTCGGTGTTGCCCGCTCCGACGCCGCCGCCGCGGCCGTCGGGCGCCCCCGCGCGGTCCGCGTCGCCGCCCGCTCCGGAGGAGGCGATCTCGTCGGTCGAGGCCGATCCGTTCCCGTCGTCGCAGGCGCCGATCGTCGCCGCCAAGCCCGACGACTGAGCGTCGGCGCTCGCGCGGGGCGCGCCAGGGCTCGCGGGGGTCAGGCCGACGTCGGGGCTGCGCGCCGGCCGAGGCCGATCAGGAAGACCTCGTACGAGACGCTCCGCGTGCCCTCGGGTCGGATCGTCCGCTCCTCGGCGAAGTGCTTCTTGACCTCTTTCTTCGCGAGCGGGAAGTCCTCGCCCATGAAGATCTTGCCGACGAACGCCCCACCCGGCTTCACGAGGGCCGCCGCGACGGCGAGCGCGGCCATGAAGAGCTCGAAGCTCCGCGTCTGATCGCCGAGCCGGTTGCCGGTGGTGGACGGCGCCATGTCCGAGAGGACGACGTCGTAGGGCGCGAGCTTCGCGAGCGTCGCGTTCTCGAGAGAGAGAGCGTCGCCTTGGACGAACTCCGCGCCCGCGGGCAGCGCCACCTCGAGGGGCTTCAGGTCGATCGCGAGCAAGCGCCCCTTGTCTCCGATCTTCTTCGCGACGTAGAGGCTCCAGCTCCCCGGCGCGGCCCCGAGATCGAGCACGCGCTGGCCGGGCCGCAGGAGGCGCGTCCGCCGGTCGATCTCCTCGAGCTTGAAGACGCTGCGCGCGGGGTAGCCCTGCTTCTTCGCGAGCGCGGTCTTGTGATCGCCTTTGTAGGGGTTCTTCGACACTCGGGCCTCTTCAGTCGACCGTGATCGACTTGCTCACGTTCTTCGGCACGTCGGGGTGGACCCCGTGCTCGGCGACGCCGAGCCGGTCGAGGTAGTGCTTCTTCAAGAGGCTCATCTTGAGCGCGAGCCGCTGGAGGGCGACGGTGGCGGAGAAGGTCGCCATCAGCGTGTCGTTGGTGCGGGGGAGGGTGACGTACACCGACCGGTACTGCGGGTTGTCGGCGGGGGCCTTCTCCGCCGCGCCCCGCAGCGCGGGGTGCTCCTCGGCGATGATCACGGTCGACGCGCCGCGGATCTTGTGGGTGTTGATCTGCGACACCGTCAGCGCGACGTCGCGCTCGTCCGGCCCCGTGATGTACACGAGCGGATAGTCGGCGTAGAGGGCGCCCACGAGCTCGGCGCGGTCGACGACGCGGTCGAACACCTTGCGCTCGGCCCCCGCCAGCGAGAAGGGCGTGCCCGACGGGGAGAGCACGGAGTCGGTCGCGGCCTGGATGAGGCGCTCGACGCCGTCGGGCCCGATGCCCGCCTCCGCGCCCTGGGCGATGAGCGCCCGCAGCGTGTGGCCGAGGCGCTTGAGCATCGCGTCGACCTCCTGGGGCCCGAGCACGGTGTTGAAGCCGAGGATGGTGTTGGGGCCGTGCTTGAACTCCGACGCTTCGAAGCCCTCGGTGTGGTTCAGGACGACCTCGCGGATCTTGAGCGCGCCCTCCTTCGCGACCGCCGAGATCCGGGTCGCGAGGAGGTGGATGCTCGGCGCGAGGTAGAGCATCTTCGCCGCGACCTCGACGTCGGTCTCGGTCGCGTCGACCGTCTCCCGGACGAGCGCCGGCAGCGAGCGGAGCTTCTCCCGACGGGCCTCGAGGTCGCGCGAGAGCGCCGCCCGCTCGGCGGCGTCGCGCGCGAGGGTGTCGATGCGGCGCTCGGCCACGTGGAGCGCGAGGCAGTAGAAGAGCACCATCTGGTTCATGAAGCTCTTCGTCGCCGGCACCGCGATCTCGGGGCCGCAGCGCAGCGGGACCACGAGGTCCGCCTTCTCCTGGGCGAGCGTCGAGTTGACGTTGTTCACGAGGCCGATGCGGCCCACCTTGCGGCCCGAGGCGATGACGTCGTTCAGGACGTCGATGAGGTCCTTCGTCTCGCCGCTCTGGCTCACCGCGATGACGAGGTCGCCGTCCTTGAGCGAGCGCGCCGACTGCCCGCGGAACTCGCCGGGCAGCACCGGGGTGAGCTCCACCCGCGCGAGCTCGTTGAAGTAGAGCGCCGCGGCCTTGGCCGCGTGGTACGAGCTGCCGCACGAGATCACGTAGATGCGCCCGCTCTCGGCGATCGCCGCCGCGCACATGCGGCCGAAGCGGTCGATGGCCTGGGCGTACTCGCGGGCCTCGTCGGCCTCGAGCATCGCGTCGACGAGGTGGAGGCAGGCCTCGTCGCCCTTGTCGCGGGCCATCGGCAAGAGGTCGGCGAGGAACCCGGCCTCGGCCGACTGGAGCTTGTGGCCGCGGAGGGCGCCCTCGGCCTTGGCGGCGAGCGCGCGGACGTCGGGCCGGTCGACGAGCTCGTGGAAGAGCGCGCGGATCTTGGCGTCGTCGAACTGGTCGCGCAGCGCGTCGAGGCGCGCGGTGATCTCGGGGTGGTCGAGCGACGGGCCCACCGCTCGCGCGGCGTCGGAGCCGCCGAAGAACAGGGTGATGACGTCGCGCGCGGTCTGCTCCTGCGCGCTGATCTCCTGGTCCATGAACGTCTCGAACGGGGGGACGAGCGCGGTGTCCTTCGCCCGCAGGCGGCTGCGCACGGGGGCGCGCTCGAGGGCGTCGCCGGCCTTGCTCTTGACGGGCCCGGCGGGGGTCTTCACCGTCCTATCCACGACGGAATAGACGCGGTAGCCCTGGGGGTCGTATTCGACGACCTCGCCCTCGGTGATCGGCACGACCACGCGCGTGAGCTTGAGGACGCTGGAGAGGTCCGAGGAGGCGATGGCGAACTTGCCGCCCGCCTCCGCCGTGCCCACCCCGAAGTAGAGGCTCGAGCCCTGCTTGATCGCCCAGAGCACGCGGGTCACGGGGTCGACGATGACGGCGGCGAAGGATCCCTCGAGCTTCTTCGCGGCGACGAGGATCGCGGCGCGCATGCACCGCCGGCGCGTGGCCTCGTCGTCGGGCGACGCCTCCTTGGCGAGCTCGCGGGCGAAGAAGTGCTCGACGGTGTGCACCACCATCTCGCCGTCGTTGTCGGACACGACGGCGTGGCCCTCCGCGGTGAGCCACGCCTTGAGGTCGTCGCAGTTCGTGACGTTGCCGTTGTGCGCGCCGTAGAGGAACGTCTTGCAGCGCACCACGTGGGGCTGCGAGTTGTCGGTGGTCACCGCGCCGAACGTGGCCCACCGCACCTGCCCGCAGAAGACGCGGCCGCGCAGGCGGACGATGCCGAGGTCGTGGACCATCGACGAGGGCGCGCCCACGCCCTTCTTGAGGGTGACCTCGAGACCGTCGCCTTGGACCGCGGCGCCGGTGGAGTCGTAGCCGCGATACTCGAGCGTCTTCAGGAGCTCCGCCGCGACCTGCCCCAGGTCGTCTCGGGCGTGTTCGTAGACCAGGCCGATGACACCGCACATGGCGCCGCTTCTAGCACTACTGCCCGGCGCCGCGAGGGCGAAGCGCGAGGCTCGCGCCGAGGAAGTCGCGCAGGTGCGCGATCTCCTCGTCGAGCCCCTGGAGGAGGCCCCGCCGGCGGCGCGCGTCGGGGCGGACGAAGCCGACCTGCACGTCGCCGGCGTCGACGTTGGCCCAGCCCACGACCTCGTCCCGGTGCAGGAGCGGCAAGGCGTAGTAGCCGAGCTTGCGCTTGGCGACGGGCGTGTACGCCTCGAAGCGGTAGGTCCAGCCCCAGAGGGCCTCGAAGCGGTCGCGGTCCCACACGACGGGGTCGAAGGGGGCGAGCAGGCGCACCCGATCGTCGGCCTCGGCGGCGCGCGGGTCGTCGCCCTCGAGCCAGAGCCAGTCGACGCCGA
>JAEUKG010000290.1 GCA_016794325.1 Myxococcales bacterium
CGACACCCTCGCGCCCTACTATGTCGTGAACTGGGACGAGACGGGGTCGACCGACGCGGTGACCGCGGGGACGAAGGAGGCGCACACCTACGTCCACTACAAGCGCGCGCCGATCGAGCCCCCGCTGCCGTTCCTCGGCAAGGTCCTCGCGACCTGCCGCGAGATCGAGGCGCTGACCGAGAACGATCGCCTCGACGTCGAGTTCGCGGTCGCCGGCGGCGACGTCTACGTCTTCCAGGCGCGCCCGATCGTCGTCCGCGGCAAGGAGGACCTCTCGGCGCTCGACCTCGGGCACACGCTCGAGAAGATCCACCGCAAGGTCGAGAAGCTCTCGGCGCCGCACCCGAACCTCCTCGGCGATCGCGTGATCTTCGGCGTCATGCCCGACTGGAACCCGGCCGAGATCATCGGCATCCGGCCGCGGCGCCTCGCGCTCTCGCTCTACAAGGAGCTCGTCACCGACGCGATCTGGGCCTACCAGCGCGACAACTACGGGTACCGGAACCTCCGGTCGCACCCGCTCATGGTGTCGCTCCTGGGGATGCCCTTCATCGACGTCCGCGTCGACTTCAACTCGTTCATCCCCAAGTCGCTCGACGAGTCGATCGCCAAGCGGCTCGCGGACCACTACCTCGCGCGCCTCGCCGAGTCGCCGGCGCTGCACGACAAGGTCGAGTTCGAGATCGTCTTCTCCTGCGACCACCTGAACCTCCGCGCCGAGCTCGAGCGGCTCTCGAGCGAGGGCTTCTCGCCGTCGGACCTCGCCGCGATCGAAGAGGCGCTCCGCGCGCTCACCAACCGCGTCATCGATCCGGAGTCGGGGCTCCTCCAGAAGGACCTCGATCGCGTCGCCCTCCTCGGACAGAAGCACGCCCAGATCATGGGCTCGCACCTGTCGGCCATCGACAAGATCTACTGGCTGATCGAGGACTGCAAGCGCTACGGCACGCTGCCCTTCGCGGGCATCGCGCGGGCGGCGTTCATCGCCGTGCAGTTCCTCCGATCGCTCGTCGCGCGCGGCATCTTCTCGCGCGAGGAGCACGACCGCTTCCTCCAGTCGCTCCACACGGTGACGCGCCGCCTCACCCACGCGACGAGCGGCCTCGCCGACGGCTCGGTGTCGAAGGGCGAGTTCCTCCAGGAGTTCGGGCACTTGCGGCCGGGCACGTACGACATCCTCTCACCCCGCTACGACGAGAACTTCGAGGGGTACTTCACCGCGTCGGGCGCGGGCGGCGCGTCCGCGCACGACCCGCCGCCGTTCGTGCTCGCGCCCGAGCAGGCGCGCGCGATCGATCGCATCCTCGAGGGCAACCAGGTGCGCGCCGACGCGGCGAGCCTCCTCGCCTTCATGAAGAAGGCGATCGAGGGCCGCGAGCACTCGAAGCTGGTCTTCACCCGCACCCTCTCCGACACCCTGCGGCTCGTCGCCGAGCTCGGGACCAAATACGGCGTTTCGCTCGAGGAGCTGTCGCACGTCGACGTGCGCACCATCCTCCACCTGTACTCGTCGCTCGATCACTTCGACCTGAAGGACATCCTCCAGCGCGACAGCGAGCACGGCGTCCGCTGCCACGAGTACACGCGCGCGGTGCGCCTGCCGTCGCTCATCCGCGAGCCCAAGGACGTCTACGGGTTCTTCGTCGCGGCCGAGTCGCCCACCTTCGTGACCCAGAAGCGCGTGGTCGGCGAGGTCGTGAGCCTCGACGACCAGCCCAGCGCCGACCCCGCGGGCGCGATCGTCTTCGTCACCTCGGCCGATCCCGGCTTCGACTTCCTCTTCGCGAAGAAGATCGCCGGGCTCGTGACCCGCTTCGGCGGGGCCAACTCGCACATGGCGATCCGCTGCGCCGAGCTCGGCATCCCCGCCGTCATCGGCGCGGGCGAGAAGAACTTCGCGCTCTGGTCCCGCGCCTCGATCCTCGAGGTCAACTGCGGGAGCCACCAGGTCCAGGTCGTGCGGTGAGCCTCGTCGCGATCAGCCAGCGGCTCCTCGAGAACGAGACCTACCCCGAGACCCGGGAGTGCCTCGACGTGCGCTGGGGCGACTTCTGCCGCGCGATCGGCGCCTTGCCGCTCGTGCTGCCGCACGCGATCGATCCCGAGGTCTACCTCGATCGCTTCGCGCCCGAGGGCGTGATCCTCACCGGCGGCAACGACCTCGCGTCGGCCTCGCCCGGGCCGCTCTCCGAGCGCCGCGACGCGTTCGAGCGGCGCCTGCTCGCGGGGGCGATCGCCCGGAAGATCCCGGTCCTCGCGGTGTGCCGCGGATCGCAGCTCGTCGCGGAGACCTTCGGCGCCGGGCTCGCGCGGGTCGCCGGCCACGCCGGCGTCCGCCACCGCGTCCGCTTCGAGCGGGGCACGCGCATGGGCGCCGCGTTCGCGGATCTGCCGGAGGTGAACTCGTACCACGGCTGGGCGCCCACCAAGGTCCCGAGCGGCTTCGCGCTCGTCGCGGCCGCCGAGGACGGCACGGTGGAGGCGTTCGAGGACCGCGCGCGCGGCGTCTACGCCCACCTCTGGCACCCCGAGCGCGAGGCGGCGCTGACCCCCGCGGAGCTCGATTTCTACCGCGCGTTGTTCGAACGAGAGAGCGTCACGAGAGAGGGAACACGATGAGAGGCCTGATCCTCGCCGCCGGTCGCGGCAGCCGCATGCTGGAGCTCACCGGCGAGCGCCCCAAGTGCTTCGTCCCGCTGCACGGCAAGATCCTGCTCGAGTGGCAGCTCGAGGCGCTGAAGGCGGCGGGCGTCGGCCCGATCGCGGTCGGCACCGGCTACCGCGCCGAGAGCTTCGCCGGGCGCGACGTCCAGACCATCCACAACGCGCGCTGGGCCGAGACCAACATGGTCGCGACCCTCGCCTGCGCGCGCGAGTGGCTCGCGGCCGACACCTGCATCGTCAGCTACTCCGACATCGTCTACCGCCCCGAGATCGTCCAGAAGCTCATGGCCGCGCCCGGCGACGTCACGATGACCTACGACACCGACTGGCTCTCCCAGTGGAGCGCGCGCTTCGACGATCCGCTCTCCGACGCCGAGACCTTCAAGCTGAACCCGGACGGCACCATCCGCGAGATCGGCAAGAAGCCCACCTCGCTCTCCGAGGTGGAGGGACAATACATGGGTCTCCTCCGCTTCACGCCGGCCGGGTGGGCGAGCATCGAAACATTCCTCGCCACCGCCGACGTCGATCGGCTCGACATGACCAAGCTCCTGAACGGCCTGCTCGCGGCCGGCGTCGCCGTCACCGGCGTGCCGATCTCGGGCGGCTGGTTCGAGGTCGACTCGCAGCGCGACCTCGACGTCGCGACCCGCGGCTGGAAGGCCTGAGCCCGATGGCGAAGACGCCCCGCGTCGTCCACGTCACCGGCTTCGGCAACAGCGGCGCCGGCGCCGTCATGCACCTCCTCGGCGAGTGCGAGGGCTTCCACTGCCCGCCGCAGGAGTTCTACGTCCTGCACCACCCCGACGGCCTCATGTCGCTCGAGGACTCGCTGGTGCGCACGTGGGATCCGTTCGGCCCCGACTTCGCGCTCCGGCGCTTCCGCGATCTCGTGAAGGTGCTCGCGCGTCCTCACACCCGCTTCCAGTTCGGGCTCGACTACCACCGGCTCTTCACCCCGCGCTTCGCCGAGCTCGCGAACGCCTTCGCCGATCGCATCTCCGACGTGCGCTTCGACGGGCACTTCATGTTCCGGCGCGCCGAGATGAGCGCCCCGGAGCACTTCGCGTTCCTCGCCTGCCAGCGGTTCAAGATCGCGCGCGGGAGCCGGTTCTTCCTCAAGCGCTACGGCACGCAGTTCGTCACGAGCGGCGAGCCGTTCATGAAGGAGGCGCGCGCGTTCGTCGACGAGCTGACGCGCGCGATCGTGGAGGGCACGGGGGCGACCGATCTGGCGCTCCTCCAGGGCTCGCTCCCGAACCACGTCGACCGCTGCAACGGCTACTTCGAGAGCGCCAAGGCGGTGATCATCGACCGCGATCCGCGCGACATCTACCTGTCGGCGCAGAGCGCGACCTACATGCCGCGCGACGTGGGCGCGTTCATCGCGTGGTTCGAGGCGGCGCGCGCCGGCGCGCCGAAGAAGGGCGTGCACGGCGGCGCGATCAACGTGTCGTTCGAGGATCTCGTCCTCGACTACGACCGCACCGTGGGCGCGATCTTCGAGTTTCTGGGCGTCGACCCAGCGCGCCACACGAAGAAGCGCACGGTGTTCAAGCCCGAGCAGTCCGCGAAGCGCATCGCCAAGTGGAAGTCGCACCCCGACAAGGCGGCCCTCCGCCGCATCGAGGCCGCGCTGCCCGGCTACCTCTCGGCCACGGCCGAGGACGCGAAGGAGAGCCGGGCCTCGTAGGTCGTCGCGAGCGGCGTCGCTTTTCACGCAACCTGAGGCGGGGTGCGGCCGATGGACCGGGCATGCGTTGGCCCGGAGTCCTAGCCTTTGTCCTCGTGCTTCCCGGCTGCGCCGCGGAGGTCCTGCCGCCGACCGATCCGGCCCGCGTGCAGCCCAAAATCGCCGCTCCGGCCGTTCCGCCCCCCGCCGACGGCAAGACCGGCCGCATCGTCATCGACTCCGACTCCCTTCCGTACGAAGTGCGGGAGGTCACCGGCCAGTCTCGTCAGGAAGCGCAGATCGAGCTCTGGCACGGCGAGGAGGAGAGCGTTGCGAGCACTCCGCTGTGCCCCGCGGCGCCCTGCGTCGTGGACCTCCCGCTCGGGACGCACAAGTTCAAGGTCGGCAATGCGCTGGTGAGCGGGACCGTCACCACGCGGCCGACGGTCCTCCGCGTCTCGCAGCCCGAGGTGGAGAAGAGCCCGATCGGCACCTGGGGCGGCGCGGCGGGCGTCGGGGTGTTCGCCCCCTTCACCGTGCTCGGCGGCGTCCTCACCGTCGCCGCTGCAAACCACAGCGGCGTCGGTGATCCCTCGGTGCCGATCCTCGCCGGGAGCACCGTCGTCCTCGCCGCGCTCACCGCAGCCTCCGGCTGGCTCGTGTACCGCTCACGCGACCGAGTCCGCCCCGCCGGAACCGTGCAGTTCAAGCTCGAAGAAGGAAGCGTCCGATG
This sequence comes from Myxococcales bacterium, assembly GCA_016794325.1. Taxonomy (GTDB): domain Bacteria; phylum Myxococcota_A; class Polyangia; order Polyangiales; family Polyangiaceae; genus SXNL01. The sequence goes on from JAEUKG010000290.1 coordinate 5,070, forward strand.
ATCTCCGCCCGACTCTCCACCACGCTCACGCTCACGCTCGTCGCCACGCTCGCCACCGGTTGCTTCTCGCCCGCGCAGATCCCCGCGGTCGAGCCGACCCGCGGGATTCCAGAGGTCGACATCGAGCCGCCGCCGCCGAGCGACGGTAAGACCGGCCGCGTGGCGTTCGACAACGACGGCGGTCCGGTGGAGGTCGACGCGATCGTCGAGGAGGGCTCCGGCGCCGTGCGAGCGACCGACGGCCACGGGAACTGGATCACGGGCGGTTCGTATGGGGTCAAGACGACGCCCATCTGCCGCACGCCTTGCGTGACCGACCTCCCGCTCGGGACGCACCGCGTCGTCGTTGGGGCCACTCGCGTGAGCGTCACCGCCTCACCGAAGCCGACCGTGGTGAGGGTGACTCAGCCAGAGGAGGACCGATCGCCCTCCGCGCGCCTGCTCGGCACCATGTCGATGACCCTGGGCGCTACCGGCGTTGGGCTCGGCGGCGTGGCCCTCGTCCTGGAGCAGACCAGCCACAAGTCCGAGTACCGGAACCCCGGTGTCGCAGCGATCTCGGTCGGCGGCGTGCTGCTCGTCACGGGCATCGTGGTGAGCTATCTCGCCCGGGGTAGCAGTCGCCCGGGCGGGGCGACGCAGTTCACCCCCAAGGGGCCGGCGTTCGTCGTCAAGTGACCGACGCGACGCTCGGCCTCGCCGGCGCCGCTTCGGGCGCCCGGCTCTCGCCGATGAGTCGATCGAGCTCCACGGGGTCGTGGGCGCAGAACACGGTGACCTCGTCGGGGCGCGAGAGGGCGAGCTCGCGCACCCGCTCCTGGTTCTGGACGCGCGCCGCGCGATCGTGATCGGCCTGCCGCTGGAAATACTGGAGCACGAGGGGCGCGTCGGGGCGCTCGTGCATCTGCGCGTGGAAGAAATACGCGTCGCCGGCGTGGAGGAGCCAGCGCGAGCCGTCGCGCACCGCGACGCCGGTGTGACCCGCGGTGTGACCGCGGAGGGGCACGAGGAGCACGTCGGGGTCCCGGTCGTCGAAGGCGCGCACGCCCTCGAAGCCGAACCAGCGCTCGCCGCCGTCCTCGAACGCGCGCACGCGGTCGAGGCCGGGGATCTGCGCGGGGACGTAGCGGCGGCGCTCGAGGCGTCCGGCGCGGCGGGTGGCGGCGTCGATCTCGCGTGCGTGGACGTGCACGCGCGCCTCCGGGAAGTCGGGGATCGCGCCCGCGTGGTCGAGATCGAGGTGGGTGAGCACGACGTCGCGGACGTCGCGGGGCGAGAAGCCGAGGGCGCGCACCTGGGCGAGGGCGGTCTGGCTCGCGTCGAGCTTGGGCTGGGCCTGCCGCACCCACGTCCAGCCGAGCCGGTCGGGGTCGGCGATGTCCCCCATGCCGATGCCCCCGTCGACGAGGACGAGCCCCGTCGGGGTCTCGAGGAGGAGGCAATGGCAGACCATCCGCGCGCGGGAGAAGAGGCCGCCCTTGCCGTTCACGAAGCGGGCGCCGAGGGGGCAGAGCGTGCCGGTGTCGAGGTGGTGGATCTTCATGACCCTCATCGTGACCACCGAAGAGCCATCGGAGAAGCATTCGTTCGTGAGGTGTGTCATAGTCGACGGCTATGGAACTGCGGGAGCTCGGGTATTTCGCGGCGGTCTACGAGGAGCGAAGCGTCACCGCGGCGGCGCGCCGGTGCTTCATCTCCCAGCCGCAGCTGTCGGTCTCGGCGGCGCTCGCGAGCCTCGAGCACGAGCTCGGCGCCGCCCTCTTCGTGCGCCACCGGCGGGGCGCCACCCCGACCGAAGCCGGCGAGCGGCTCTACCCCGTGGCGCGGCGGCTGGTGGACGAGGCGATGGCGCTCAAGGCCACGTTCAAGAGCCCTCGCCCGGCGGAGCCCCCGCTGGTCGTGGGGGTCATGCGCGCGGTCGACGCCGAGCGAGTCCGGGAGCTCATCGCGGCCCTCGCGGGTGAGCTCGGGGGCGCGCAGCTCCGGGTGGTGGGCGACGCGGAGCCGTGCGATCTCCGGCTGGTCTCTCGAGGCCTGCTGGCGAAAGGGGAGGCGTTCACCCCGCTCTGGTCGGAGCGCTTCGTCGTCGCGCTCCCGAGCCCGCACCCGCTCGCGCTCCGCGCGACGCTGCGCGCGACCGACCTCCTCGGGCTCCCCGTGGTCGAGCGGTGCCACTGCGAGTACGCGCGCCACTTCCCCCGCGGGAAGCGCCGCGTCGAGGTCGCGGCGGTGGCGGCGTCGGAGGAGTGGGCGCTCGCGCTCGTCGGGGCGGGGGTCGGGATCGCGATCGTCCCGAGCGGAGTCCGTCACGACGCGCACGTCGTCCTCCGCGAGCTGGCCGACGTGCGCGTCGATCGCGAGGTGGGGCTCGCCCACGCGTCGAAGCAGGCGCTCTCCACGGTGGCGCAGCGCGCGCTCGCCGCCGCCCGGCGCGCCTTCGCGGCGTCGTCGCGCACCCCGCGTCGCCGCTCGCTCGCCTAGGGCGTGGAGGCGCGCGAGCGCGCCGCGGTCACCGCGGGCGTGGCGCGCTGCGGTGGACCTGGACGCCGTCGGGCGAGGCCTCGTCGGCCTCGAGCCAGTCGCACGGGGGGAGGGGGAGGTCGACGCAGGCGACCCGGATCGGGCGGACACGCCCGAGGGGCTCGAGCCGGGCGAGGAGCGTCGCGAGGCGCTCGCCGCCGAACGGGCAATACAGGAAGAACACGGTCGCGGCGTCGACGCTCCCCGCGAGCGCCGCGGCGTCGCCGAGCTCGAACGAGATCCCCGCGAGCCCGAGGCGCGCGGCGAGCGCGCGCGAGGCGTCGACCATCCGGGTCTGGAGCTCGAGGCCGACCACCGGCGCGCCGGTGAGGAGGTGGATCGCGGCGGCGGCGCGGCCGACGCCGGAGCCGACGTCGACGACGACGTCGGCGCTGCCGATCGAGCTCCGCTCGACGACGCGCAGGAGGTCGGCGACCGGGCAGGGGAGGTAGGGCACGCACCCGCGCGGGAGCTCGGGGCCGTCGTCGGGGATCTCGGCGAGGCCGAGGGTCGCGTCGAGCCACGCGTCGCGATCGGCGGCGGGGATCGCGAGGAGCGCGTCGCGGAACCAGGCCGGCGGTCTCGCGCCGCGCGCGATCCGCTCCCGCGCTCCGTCCGCGCTCCGCCAGAGGGCCTCCTCCACCCGCCGAGTATCCACGAAGGCAGGCATTTTGCGCCAGATCGACGCTCTCGATTCGCGTTTGACGCCGGGCGGCGGCGCGCGGACAGTGCGCTCATGCGGCCGATCGACGCGATCCGTTGCGCGCCCTTCCTCCTCGCCCTCGCCGCCTGCGGCCACGCGCCGAGCGGCGTGGCTACTGCGCCGCCGCCGACTCCGCCCTCGTCGCGCGTGCTCGCGGGCGACGAGGTGATCGCGACGGCGTCCGGCGCCACGCTCTCCGCGTCCAAGGGCTGGGCGGTCGAAGTCGCGGCGGACGTGGTCACGCTCGTCGACCCCGACCGCGCGGTGACGCTCTTCGTCGTCGAGCGCCCCGAGGCCGAGCCCCTCGCGGCGCTCGCCGCCGCGTGGCGGCGCGTGCGGCCGGGCGCCGCCCCGGCGCTCGCGGACGAGCCCGAGGCTCCCCCTCCGCGCGGGGGGTGGGACGCGACCGTCGAGGTCCGCTACGCGTCGCCGGAGCCGCGCGTCGTCGCTGGGACGGCGCGTCGGTGGGGCGCGAAGACCTGGGTCACGCTGCTCGACGCCGACGCGCGCGCGCTCGACCGCCGCGGCGCGCAGATCGAGACCGCGATCGACTCGGTGCGGCCGAGGGGGATGGCGCCCGAGTCGATCGCGAAGGAGCCCCCGCGCGCGCTCGACGCGGCGGCGCTCGACGCGTTCCTCGAGGACGCGCGCGCGCGCCTCGCGGTGCCGGGCGCCGTCGTCGCCGTCCTCCAGGGGCGCAAGGTGATCTACGAGCGGGCGCTCGGCGTGCGCGAGCTCGGCAAGCCGGAGCGCGTCGGCGCGTCGACTCGGTTCCTGATCGGCTCGATCACCAAGCCGATGACGACGTTCATGGAGGCGGCGCTCGTCGACGCGAAGGTCCTCGCGTGGGACACGCCCGTCACCGCGTTGCTCCCGACGTTCGCGCTCGGGGATCCGGAGGTCACGCGCAAGGTCGCGCTCTGGCACATGTCCTGCGCCTGCACCGGCATGCCGCGCCAGGACATGGAGTACCTCTTCGAGTGGGACGGCGTCACACCCGAGGCGCGCGTCGCGTCGATGCAGAGGATGAAGCCGACGACGGGCTTCGGCGAGACGTTCCAGTATTCGAACCTCATGGTGGCCGCGGGCGGCTTCGCGGCCGCGCACGCGTACGCGCCCTCGCGCTCGCTCGCCGAGGCCTACGCGGCGGCGATGCGCGATCTCGTGTTCGCGCCGGTCGGGATGCCGTCGACGACGCTCGATTTCGGCGTCGTCGCGGCCGGCGATCACGCCGCGCCGCACGCGCTCGCGATCGACGGCGAGACGCGCGCGCTGCCCCTCGCGCTCGAGAAGAACGTCCTTCCCATCGCGCCCGCGGGGGCGGCGTGGACCACGATGCGCGACTTCGAGCGCTACGCGCTCACCGAGCTCGGGCGCGGCGTGACGCCGGAGGGCAAGCGGGTGGTCTCCGAGGCGAGCTACGCCGAGCGGAGGAAGGTCCGGGTGCGCTCCGGCGCCGACGACGGCTACGGCCTCGGCCTCGACGTCGCGAGCCTCGGCGGCCTCGCGACCATCGGCCACGAAGGCGGCGCGTTCGGCTACGGCACGACGATGTTGCTCCTGCCCGAGCGCGACCTCGGCGTCCTCGTGCTCACGAACGTCCGCAACGGCGGCGGCTACGAGCAGCTCCCGTTCAACCGGGTCGCCGTGCGCAAGGTGGTCGAGCTCCTCTTCCCGGGCGCCAAGGACGTCGCGAGGGCGAGCCTCGCCTACTTCGTGGACGCGCGCCGGAGGGCGGCGAAGCGCGCGCTCGCCGGCGTGGAGCGCGCGCCCGATCCGGCGTGGCTCGCCCGCATCGCGGGCGCCTACCGGCACCCGAGCCTCGGCAAGGTCGAGATCCGCGGCGCCGTCTTCGACGCGGGCGAGTGGAAGACGACGTTCGGCCGGCGCGCGTCCGGCGACCGGACGGAGCTCGTCTTCCTCGATCCTCCCTTCGCCGGGGTCGCGGTCGGCGTCGACGAGGATCCGCGGCGCCTCTTCCTCGACGGGGGCCCCGAGGCCTACGAGCTCACGCCCTGACGGCGCGCGGCCCGACGCCCTTCGCGGGCTCGTGCGCGAGGAGATCGCAGAGGAGATCGGCCACGTCGCGCATGAAGGCGTAGTCGAGCGTGTCGGGGGTGTCGGTCGCGCGGTGGTAGCGCGCTCCGCCTCGCCGCGCGCGACGCCCTCTACGGCGCGCTCACGTCGCGCCCGCTCGCTCCCCTGTTCGAGCGGCTGATGCGCTCCGCGGCTCGCGACCTCCGGCTGCCGAGCTATCCGACCTGAGCGCGGCCCACAGGGCCTGGGCGACGGGGCCCGGCGCGCGGCCGCGGCGGCGGATGGTGAGGAGCTCGAGGGACTCGGTCTCGAACTCCTGGATCGTGAGGGCCACGAGATCGCCGCGGCGGAGCGCGTCGACGACGAGGTGCTCGGGCAGGCCGCCCCAGCCCATGCCGGCCTCGATGATCTGCAGCTTGGCGCCGACCTCGGTGACCGACCAGCGCGTGCCGCCGTCGAGCACGTTGATGGTCTGCTGCGCGTGCTCGCCGCGGGCGCTGTCGGAGAGGACGACCTGCACGTGCTCGCGGAGGGCGGCGGCGGGGACGGGCGCGCCGGCGCGCGCGAGCGGGTGGTCGCGGTGGACGACGGGGACGATGCGGACGTGGGTGAGGTGAGCGCTCTCCATCCGCCGCGGATCGACGCCGCGGGGGTTCGAGACGACGAGGTCGGCGCTCCCGTCGACGAGCGCCTCGATCGCCCCGCCGAGCCGCTCGGTCCGGAGCTCGAAGCGCACGCGGGGGAAGTCGCGCCGCACCCGCGACAGGACGCCGAGGACCGGCGCGAGCGGCGTGATGGCCTCGAGGACGATGCGCACGACGGGCTCGCCGCCGCGCGCGAGGGCGCGCCCGTAGGCCTCGAGCGCCTCGGTGTCGGCCACGACCCGGGCGGCGCGCTCGAGGAAGGCGCGCCCCGCGTCGGTCAGCGCGACGCGGTATCCCGATCGGTCGAAGAGCGCGAGCCCGAGCTCTCCCTCGAGGTTCTGGACCAGCTTGGTGATCGCGGGCTGCGACTTGTGCAGGCGCTTGGCCGCCGCCGAGAACGTCCCGAGCGTCGCGACCGCCTCGAAGGCGACGAGCTGGTCCTGCGTCATGCGCCGGAATCATAACGAAGTGGAATGAAGATGAGTCCGAAATACGAATTTTTCGCAACGAGTGGCATGCACATCTTGGTCGCTCATAACCCTGACTCATAGGAGAAGGCACATGAACGGAGCGATCGATCGGGTGGTGATCACGGGAGCCTCGAGCGGGATCGGTCTCGACCTGGCGCGGCGCTTCCTCGCCGAGGGCTCGCGGGTGGTGGTGAACGCGCGCGACGCCGACAAGCTCGAGCGGGCGCGGGTGGAGCTCGGCGGCGGCGACCGCCTCGTCGCGGTCGCGGGCGACGTCTCCGATCCCGACACCGGCCCGCGTCTCGCGCAGGCGGCGAAGCGCCACTTCGGCGGCGCCGACGTCCTCGTCAACAACGCGGGGATCTTCGGCGCCAAGCCCTTCCTCGAGAGCACGGCGGCGGATCTCGACCGCTTCCTCGCGACGAACCTCCGGGGGACGTTCCTGGTCACGCGGGCGGTCGCCCCGCTCCTCGTCGAGGCGAAGGGCGGCGCGATCGTGAACGTCGGCACCGTGCTCGTGGAGCAGCCGATCGGGAGCATCCCGTGCGCGGCGGCGATGTGCAGCAAGGGCGGCGTCCACGCCTTCACGCGGTCGCTCGCGGTGGAGCTCGCGCCGCACCGCGTCCGCGTGAGCTGCGTTGCGCCCGGGATCGTGCGCACGCCGCTCATCGGCGACGCGGCGGACTCGCTCGCGAAGATCCACCCGCTCGGGCGCGTCGGCGAGGTCTCCGAGATCAGCGACGCCGTGCTCTACCTCGCGCGCGCGGCGTTCGTGACCGGGGTCGTGCTCGACGTGGACGGAGGGTACGCGCATGGCCGCTGACCGCCCGCCCTGGGTCACGGTGTGGGCGCTGCACGTCACCGACGACGCGCGGTACGTCCGGTACCGCGAGGCGATGACGCCCATCCTCCACCGCTTCGGCGGCGCCTTCGGCTACGACCTCGTGGTGAGCGAGGTGAAGAAGACCGAGGCGCCGCACCCGGTGAACCGGCTCTTCACGATCCGGTTCCCCGACGCCGCCGCGTGCGACGCGTTCTTCGCCGACCCGGAGTACCGGGCGGCGCGGGCGCGTCACTTCGAGGGCGCCGTCGGCGGCGTCGCGCGCGTCGGCGCGTTCCGCGAGGGGTGAGCGAGCGGCGCGATCACGGTCACGGCTCCTTCGCGAGCCACTCGAGCGCGGCGCGGACGCGGCGCGGCAGGAGGCGGCGGGTGGGGAACACGGCGTGGAGATCGATGGGCTCGGGGCGACCGAGCTCGCACCGCGCCTCCGCGAGATCGCCGCGCGCGCGCGCCGCGTCGAGCGGGGCGAGGACCCACCCGGCGCCGGCGGCCGCCGCCTCCATCGCCGCGCGCGGATCGTTCACCACGAACGCGGCGCCGGGGACCACGTCCGCGACGAGGCCGCGGGCGTCCCGGAACCGCCAGCGGGAGGACGTGCGCATGACGACGCACGGCCCCCCCTCGAGGTCTGCGCGGGTCACCCGTCTCTTCCGCTCACCCCCGCCGCGGCGCGCGCAGAAGACGCCGAAGCGGCCGGTCCAGAGCCGGCGCGACACGAAGTCGGCGTCGGCGAGGGGGCCGACGCGGACGCCGAGGTCCCACCCCTCGGCGACGAGATCGCGGATCACGTTCGACGTGTCGAGCTCGATCCGCACGCGGGGGTGCGCCCGCGCGAACGCGCCGAGGCGCTGCGCGACGATCGTGGCGCCGGTGAACGCGGGCGCCGTCACGCGGACGACGCCCTGGAGCTCGCCGTCGTCGTCGTGCGCCACGGCGAGCGCCTCGCGGAGCCCCTCGAGGTGCGGCGCGGCCGCGAGGGCGAGCTGCCGTCCGTCGTCGGTGAGCGCGACCCGCCGCGTCGTCCGCCGGAGGAGGGCGACGCCGAGGCGCTGCTCGAGCCGCGCCACCGCGCGGCTGACCGTGCTCTTGGGGATGGCCGACCGGCGCGCGGCGAGCGTGAAGCTCCCCGCCGCGGCGATCGCGAGGAAGACGGCGAGGTCGTCGAGCGCGCCGTGGCCGCCCGCGAGCGCGCCCGCCGCGAGCGTGCCGAAATCGGGACGACGTGTGCCAGGCCTGGTCGATTGTCGCGCCATGGGGAAGATGTATCCCTTCTCTCCATGAACGAGAACACGTCGACGAAGAACCGCGAGGTCGTGAGGCGCTTCAACGAGGAGGTCATCGGCAGGGGCGACGAGCGCGCCTTCCGGGAGCTCGTCGCGCCGGAGTTCGTGAACCGCACGGCGCCGCCCGGCTTCCCGGAGGGGCCGGACGGGATGTGGCGCATGTTCCACGAGATCCTCCGGCCGGCGCTGCCGGATCTGTCGGTCGAGATCCACGACCAGCTCGTGGACGGCGATCGGGTCGTCACCCGCAAGACGCTGCGCGGCACCCACCGCGGCGCCCTCCTCGGCGTCCCCGCGACCGGTCGCGCGGTCGCGATCGACGTCATCGACGTCGTGCGCGTCGCGGACGGCCGGTACGTGGAGCACTGGGGCGTGAACACGCTGGGCGCGGTGCTCGCCGACCTCGCGCGGGGCTGACGGTTACGCGCGCGGGGCGCGGGCCGGGGCGCGCGACGTCACCGCTTCGAGGGCGTCGAACGCGGCGCGGACGTGCGCGGCGAGATCGCCGGGCCGCTTCGCGGCGACCCACCGCTCGAAGCCGACCGTGAACGCCGCGATGCCGGCCGCGGCGGCGAGGCTCGCCGCGGGCTCGGGGACGCGGCGCGCGCGGAGCGCCGCGGTCAACGCCGCGCCGAGCGACGCCATCTTGATGAGCTCGCGCTCGCGCACCTCGGCGTGCTCGGTCACGATCGCCCAGCGCGCGCGGACGAAGGGCATCGCGCGGCGCTCCTGGATCATCGCGCCCGCGGCCTCCATGGCGGCGAGGACCACGTCGAACGGGGCGGCGCCGTCGGGCGCCTGGGCCACGGCCGCGAGGATCACCGCCTCGAGGTCCTCGCTGCCGGAGAAGAGCACCTCGCGCTTGTCGGCGAAGTGCCGGAAGAACGTGCGCTCCGTGAGGCCCGCGCGCTCGGCGATGTCGGCCACGGTGGTGCGCGCGTAGCCCCGCTCCTCGAAGAGCTCCATCGCGGCCTTCACGAGGCGCCCGCGCGCGTCCGGTTCCCAGCGGCCCATGGCACCTCGACCGTAGCCGAACGACCCCGCGATGTCAGGGAGTGACAACGTGATGGCAGAGACTGACATCCCGTGGTACCTGTGATGGCAGAAACTGACATCACGGAGGTTCCCCATGCACGTCTTCGTCACCGGCGCGTCCGGTCATATCGGTCTGCCCGTCGTCCGCGAGCTCCTCGCCGCGGGCCACACCGTCCTCGGCCTCGCGCGGTCCGACGCGTCGGCGGCGAAGGTCACCTCCGCGGGGGCCGAGGCCCTGCGCGCGAGCCTCGACGACCTCGGCGCGCTCGGCGACGCCGCGAGGAGCGCCGACGGCGTCGTGCACCTCGCCTTCAAGCACGACCTCGCCCTCACGGGCGGTGACTTCATGGGCGCGCTCTCCGCCGACGTCCGCGCGGTCCGGGCGATCGGGGAGGCCCTCGCGGGGACCGGCAAGCCGTTCGTGAACACGTCGGGGACCATGCTCCTCGCGCATTCGGTCCACGGTCGGCCCGGCACCGAGGAGGACCGGAGCGAGGAGGGAGGAAACCCCCGCGTCGCCTCCGAGAACGCGGGCCTCGCGTTCGCCGAGCGCGGCGTGCGCGCCTCGGTCGTCCGGCTCGCGCCGACGGTGCACGGCCCCCTCGACCTCCACGGGTTCGTCCCCATGCTCGTCGCGCAGGCGCGCAAGAACGGCTTCGCGGCGTACGTGGACGACGGCGCCGCGCGCTGGCCCGCGGTCCAGACGCTCGACGCCGCCGATCTCTTCCGGCGCGCGCTCGAGGCGGCGCCCGCCGGGGCGCGCCTCCACGGCGCCGCCGAGGAGGGCGTGCCCTTCCGCGCCATCGCCGAGGCGATCGGCGGAGGGCTCGGCCTGCCGACGAGGAGTATCCCGGCCGAGATGGCGCCCGAGGTGCTCGGGGGCTTCGTGGGGATGATGGCGCGCCTCGACAACCCGACCTCGAGCGCGCGCACCCGCGAGCTCCTCGGGTGGCGGCCGTCGCGGCCGGGGCTCCTCGAGGACCTCGCGGCCGGGCACTACTTCGCGGCGTGATCCGCGAGCGCGTCGGCGAGGCGCGGGTACCGGGGACGGAAGCCGAGATCCTCGCGGATGCGGCGGCCGTCCATCTCCACGTCGAAGTCCACGGCGCGCTCGGCGGTCGAGCCGTCGGGGGGCGGCGCGCCGACCGACGCGTACAGCGTCGCGAGGGTGGGCGCCTCGTCGTCGACCACGTTGTAGATCCGTTGCGCGGGGGCCGGCGCGTCGAGGAGTCGGGTCACGGCCTGGGCGACGTCGGCGTGGTGACCGAGAGACATGCGCTGGGTCGGGGGAAATCCGCGCATGAAGGGCACGATCTCCTCGATGTGCGGATCGCCGTCGCCGTACACGAAGGGGAGGCGGAGCACCCGGACGTCGATGCCCTCGAGGCCGAGGAGGAAGCGCTCGGCGGCGAGCTTGCTGACGGGGTAGGCGGCGCTCGGCGCGCACGGCTCGTCCTCGTCGACGACGCGTCCCGCTTTGGGACCATACACGAGGCCGGTGCTGGTGAAGACGAAGCGCGCGACCCGCGCCTCGCGGGCGGCGGTCGCGAGGTGCCGGGTGCCGGTGTCGTTCACCGCGTGCGCCTCCTCCGGCGATGCCCCGCGGAAGAACGCGGCGCAGTGGACGACCGCGTCGACGCCGCGGACGGCGGCGGCGAGGGAGGCGGGGTCGAGGAGATCGCCGCGGACGAGCTCCACGCCGGCGCCGCGCAGGGCTTCGGCGCGGGCGGGATCCCGGACGAGGGCGCGGACGCGGTCTCCGCGACCGGCGAGACGTTCGGAAAGACGGCTACCGACCTTGCCGGTGGCGCCGGTGACGAGGATCTTCATGACCGGCACCGTAGGGACCGCCTCGCGCCCGAGCTTGGAAGAATCGGCCATCCCCGTCCGCGCGCTTGCGCGGCGGCGGCGCGCGCCGCAGGATGACGGGGTGCACGCGAGCGCAGCTCCGGTCCCCTCGGCGTCGCCCCTCGCCTCGGGGGCCCGCGCGGAGCGCGGTCGTCGCGGCCGTCCTGGTCGACGAGTGCGACGCCGAGCGGCGACGCGTGCTGATGCCTCGCGTCGAGACGCAGCTCGCGGTCCGCATCGGGCCCGCGGCGCGCGGCGGCGTCGACGTCGCGGCGGTCGGCGCGGGTCGTCGCGTTCATCGCAAGGTCGTCCGCGGCCAGCGCACGCTGATCGCGCGCCTCCGCCTGGGGGCGAGCGAGGCTGTCCTCGGCGTCCGCGCGTCGGAGATCGCGGGCCGCACCGTCATGCTCGAGGAGCTCTGGGGCGACGCCGCGGCGCGACGCCTCGGCGATCGGCTGGCGGGCGCCCGCAGCGCCGCCGACGCGGTGGCGATCCTCGGCGAGGCGATCGCCGAGCGAGCGGCGCGCGCGGGCAGGCCGGCGAGCGCCCCACGCCTCGTGGTCGCGGCCGCCGAGCGGCTCGTCGGCGCGAACGTCGGTGAGGTCGCCGACGAGCTCGGCGTGAGCCCCCGGACGCTGCGCCGCGTCTTCCAGGACCACGTCGGGGTGAGCCCGAAGGCGTTCGCCCAGATCGCGCGCTTCCACCGCGCGCTCGCGGCGGCGCGCGTCGCTCCGGGCTGGGCGAGCGTGGCCGCCGAGGCCGGTTACTACGATCAGGCCCACCTCATCGCCGAGTTTCGCGCGATCGCCGGCGTCACCCCGCGCGCCCTCCTCGCCGAGCTGGCCGAGGAGGCCTCGACCGCTCCACCGCGCGACGTCTTTTTGCGCGAATGATCGACCGTTCTTCGGACCGAGTGTCCAAAATCGGAGGTCCAAGACGTCATGGGGTAATCCCGGCCGCCGTCGCGACCGGAGATCGAGGAGTCTCCCAATGCCCAAGTTTCTCTGTTTGCAGCGCAGCCTCTCGAACGCCGCGGGCCCGTCGGAGCGGCCTTCGCCCGCCCAGATGCAGGCGATGTACGCGAAATTCGACGAGTGGCGGCAGACGTTCCGCGACAACATCGTGGACCTCGGCGGCCGGCTCGGCGCCGGTCGCGTGGCCGTCGCCGACCCCGCGCCGGACGGGCCGCTCGTCGAGGTGAAGGAGCTCGTCGGCGGCTACATGATCGTCTCCGCGAGCGATCTGGAGGAGGCGGTCCGGATCGCGCGGCAGTGCCCGGGCCTCGTCCGGCCGGGCTCGGGGGTCGAGGTGATTGAGATCCACGCCCCGCCTGGATGAACCCCGCGCTCGCTGCTCATTTCTTCCGGCACGAGTACGGTCGCCTCGTGGCGATGATGGTGCGTCGCGCCGGCGCGGCGCACCTCGAGGTGGTCGAGGACGCGGTGCAGGCTGCGCTCCTCGCGGCCGTCGAGACGTGGCCGCGGAGCGGGATCCCCGAAAGCCCCGCGGCGTGGCTGCACCGCGTGGCGAGGAACGAGCTCGCGAGCGAGCTCCGCCGCCGTGCGCGCCGCGGTGATCTCGACGCCGAGCGGGCGCTCGCCTCGGAGGAGCGCGCCGTCGAGGCGCCGCAGGTCCCGCTCGCCGGGGACGTGCGCGACGATCTGCTCCGCATGCTCTTCGTCTGCTGCGACGACGCGATCCCGGTCGAGGCGCAGCTCGTCCTCGCGCTCAAGACGCTGTGCGGCTTCGACGTGCGGGAGATCGCCGAGCGCCTCTTCATGACCGAGGCGAACACCTACAAGCGGCTGACGCGCGCGCGGGAGCGGCGGCGGCGAGCCCCGGTCGCGCTCGCCGATCCCTCGACCGAGGAGCTCGCGTCGCGCCTGCCCGGGGTGCGCGCCATCGTCTACACGGTCTTCACGGAGGGCCACCTCTCCTCGTGCTCCGACGACGCGATCCGTCGGGAGCTCTGCGACGAGGCGGTGCGGCTCGGCGAGATCCTCGCCGAGCACCCGATCGCGGCGACGCCGGAGACGTTCGCGCTCCTCGCGCTGATGCACCTGCACCGCGCGCGCATGGGAGCGCGCCTGGACGCGAGCGGGGGGCTCGTCCTCCTCGAGGATCAAGATCGCTCGCGGTGGGACCAGGCGTCCATCCAGGTCGGGTTGTCCTGGCTCGCGCGATCGGCGTCGGGCTCGAGCTTCTCCCGCTACCACGCGGAGGCGGGGGTCGCCGCGGAGCACTGCCTCGCGCCCTCGTTCTCCGCGACGCGCTGGGATCGCGTCGTCTCCTGCTACGAGCTCCTCCACGCGACCGCGCCGTCGCCGCTCCACACCTTGAACCGCGCGCTCGCCGTCGCCGAGTGGCGCGGACCCGAAGAGGGCCTCGCGGTGCTCGAGGGGCTCGAGCCTCCGTCGTGGCTCGAGGGCTCGTACCAGTGGGCCGCGGTCCTCTCGGATCTCCACCGGCGCGCCGGCCACCGCGACGTCGCGACCCGCTACCGCGACGCCGCGATCGCGGCGGCTCCCTCCGACACCATCCGCGCCGCCCTGGCGCGGAGGCTCGGCTGAGCGCCTCAGCGAGCGGAGGGCGCGCCGAGGATCCGCGGGGCCGCTCCGTCCAGCGCGTCGCGGACGCCGCGGGCGACGTCCTCTGGAGCCCGGTAGCGCGGGTGCGAGCGCATGAGCCGCGCCACGTCGACGAGCGACTCCATCTCGCGCGTGGCCTCGCGCGCCGCGGCGTGCGCGAGGCGAGGGCGCCCGCGCTCGACGCGCCCGAGCTCCACCGCGCGGCTCACGCGCGCGTCGCACCGGCACGGCGCCCGCTCGCTCACCAGGCCGCAGAAGGACTCGGTGAAGCTCTCGAGCGCGCGCCGCGCGCGGGAGAGCCGCTGCCGATACGCGTCCTCGGAGACGTCGCACAGATCGGCGGCCTCGCGGTGTGGGAGATCGAACACCTCGCCGAGCACGTAGGCCAGGCGATGCTCGCGGTCGAGGCAGGTCAGCATCGCGAGGGTGCAGCCGAGCTTCACCTCCTCGACCACGAGCGGGTCGTCGACCTCGGGCGCGGCGAGGCCCTCGAGCAGATCGTCGCCGAAGCGCTCGAAGCTCGTCGTGAGCGCCTCGACGCGGCTCTTCTTCCGGTCGAGGAGGTGCCGCACGGCGATCCGGTACGCCCACGTCCGCACCGAGGACTCACCCCGGAACGAGTCGAGGCGGGTCACGACCTTGACGAGGATCTCCTGGCAGGCGTCGCGGGCGTCCTCGGGGCAGGCGGTCATGCGCAGCGCGAGGCCGAAGACGTCGTCCTGCACGGCGAGGACGACGCGCTCGAGGGCGTGGCGGTCGCCTCCGCGCGCCGCCTCCACGATCGCCGCGAGCGGCTCCGCGCCCGCCTGCTCCTCGCGACTCACAGCGGGCACTCCACCTCGAGGAGCGCCTTGAGCACGGCGAGCTCGTGCTCGAGGGCGCGCACGTTCTTGGCGAAGACGTCGTCGGGCATGCCGGGGGCCTGGAGCTGGGTGAAGACATACTCGACGCCATCCCCGGCGGGAACCACGCGCGACGCCGCGACCGCCTCGACCCCCGGGGCCGGCGACATGACGAAGTCGTCGGGTCCGCGAGGACGCGCAGGCCATCTCGCCGCCGCCGGTCGTCACCACCCAGCGCTCGCCGTCGCGTCGCACGCTCTTGGCGAAGCCCACCGCCCACCTGGGCAAGTTCTCGGGATCCGACAGGAAATCGAAGGCGCGGCGGGGGTCGGCGTGGATGCTGATCGTCTTGGTGTCGGCTCGCATGAGGGTCTCCGTCTCCGGGCGAGTGGGTCGCCCGGAGCTTTCGACGACCGCGCCTCGCGATCGTGACCGGCTCTACGCCGATCACGG